>CAYMNM010000059.1:0-9586 GCA_964391795.1 uncultured Anaerolineaceae bacterium
TTGCTAAAAATGAACTTGCGCTCCCAGTTGATGGTATTGGAACCACTATCTCCAGCTCTGTAAAAGCCAAGCAAGAATACACAATTGTTGTTATGACCAAGAACTCCACCAACCCCTACATGAACGGGATGTGGAAGGGCGGCCAAAAGGCCGGCGAAGACTTGGGCGTCAAGGTTGTGACCCTTGCTCCTGCTCAACAAGACTCAATTGAAGAACAGCTTTCGATCATGGAAGCTCAAATTCAACAGGGCGTGGATGCTTTCGTAATCCACCCTTCTGATTCAAAGGGCATTATGCCTGGTGTGAACGCCGCGAATGAAAAAGGGATTCCGGTAATCTCCATCGGTACGGCCTCGTCCTCTGGCTCCATGATGCGCACTGGTGTTGATTACTACGAAACCGGTGACGTGGTTGCCAAGTATTTGTTCGAAAAAGCTGGTGGTTCGGGTGGCGTTATCGTGCTTGAGGGTCCTCCTGGTGCCCAAAACGCGGAAGAACGCAAAGCTGGCATCATGGATGCCATGAAAGAATTCCCCGGCTATACGCTGATCGATTCGCAGACTGCAAACTTTAACCGTGCCCAGGGCATGCAGGTCATGGAAAACCTACTGCAGCGTGAGGGCGTCAAAGACGAATTGAAAGTCGTCATTGCTGCCAATGATGAAATGGCATTAGGCGCTATCCAGGCCATTAAAGCTGCTGGTTTGGAAGGTGTCATGGTAGGTGGCTTCGATGGTTCGAAGGATGCTTCCCAGGCCATCAAAGATGGTGACATGGCCGTTACCTACAACACGGATCCCTTTGGCTCCACCTATCTCGCAGTTGCTTACCTAATTGAATATTTGGACAATGGTTCTGTTCCTGCCGAGTATTTTATCCCGTTCCCCTCAGAACGCCACGATCCCTTAATCACCCCAGAGAATATCGACGATTACATCGCTAATTTAGCCTGGTTCAATTAAGTTTGTATACAATGAAGGTGGCCCGAATTCGGGCCACCTTCTATAAGTAGATTTATGAGGGAGAAATGGGACAACCTCTACTTGAAGTAAAAGGATTGACCAAAGAATTTCCAGGTGTCAAAGCGCTTGATAATGTTGATTTTGATCTCTATCCCGGAGAGGTTCACGTCTTGGTGGGTGAAAATGGGGCTGGAAAATCAACGCTTGCCAAGTGCATCCTTGGGGTTTATCAACCTGATGGCGGGGATATTTATTTTGATGGTAAGAAGGTCACGATTAACCATCCTAAAGAAGCATTGGATCATGGAATCGCTGCCGTTTACCAGGAACTAACCACCGTGCCATACCTGAATGCGGCTCAAAATATCTTTTTGAATCGCGAACCTTTCTTTCCAGGAACACAAATCATTAATCACAAAAAAATGCGGGCTGATGCCCGTAAATTTCTTGACCTGTTGGGTGCAACTACAATTGACCTCAACATTCCGGTCGCGAACCTGGATGTTGCTGACCAACAGATGATTGAAATCGCAAAGGCCTTATCCTTTAATCCCAAAATTATTATCTTTGACGAACCAACAGCGTCGCTTTCAGAACGCGAGACTGAATCGCTGTTTAAACAAATTCATCTTCTCAAAAAACAGAATATCGGCATGATATATGTATCACATCGGATGCAGGAGTATCACCGCATCGGTGACAGAATTACTGTGCTCAGAGACGGGAAATACATCAGGACCATCAGGGAAGGAGACCTGGATGATCATGCCCTGGTCAACCTGATGGTGGGTAGAGACATTTCCCAGGTATACCAAAGAACGCCAAATATCCAGGACGAAGTTGTTTTGGAAACAGTTGACCTTAATGACCAAAAGGGCCGGGTAATGGATTGTTCCATCACGCTTCGTAAAGGTGAAATCGTCGGCCTCGCTGGATTGGTAGGAGCAGGGCGCACTGAATTGGCTCGACTGATCTTTGGAATTGATAAACCCAGTTCTGGCAAGGTTTTTGTCAATAAGAAAGATGTCACCGGACATGAACCAAATCAATTGGTCAAGGCAGGGCTCGGTTTATTGCCAGAAGACCGCAAACGATTTGGACTGGCACTAAAAAAGTCAATAGCCTGGAACACGGTAGCGGTTTCGCTAAGACAGGTCTTTCCGAAATTTTTTACATCTGAACGAAAGAATCTGGAGTTTGCCAATCGATATATCAAATTGCTCAATGTTGCCACCCCAAGCGCGAAAAGGATTGCGGGGCAGCTTTCTGGCGGAAATCAACAGAAAGTAGTCATTGGCAAATGGCTGTCAGCTGGTTCAAATATCATCATATTTGACGAACCAACTCGCGGTATCGATGTTGGCGCGAAAATGGAAATCTACAAGTTGATGGATGAACTGGTTTCCAAAGGCAACGCCATCCTGATGATTTCTTCGGAGCTACAGGAGGTTGTAGGTATGTCTGATCGCATCTACATCATGAAAGAAGGAGAAATCGTTGCTGAAAGACTCCGTGATGAGAGCCCAGCAGAAGAAATTGGAAGAATTATGGTTCTAGGGAAGGATGCACTCCGATGACCGTAGCACAACCAAGCCCCTTGAAGTTAAGGCAGACATCCTTCCAACAGAAGCTCAAGCAGGTTCCTCCTGCTGTTTGGATAGTATTGCTTTTAATCGCATTTTTTAGTTTCAGGACAAAGAATTTTCTTTCCTTGTCCAATTTTGCCAGTATTGCTGTGCAATTAACCCCGTTGTTGATCATTTCTTGTGCCCAAACGCTGATTGTGCTTATTCAAGGTACCGATCTTTCTTTAGGTGCCTCTTTGAATATGGTCACGGTGATCTGGATCCTTAGTTTGTCAGCTGGGATTCCTTTAGTCCTATCAACGTTGATAGCGATTGCATCGGCTACATTGGCGGGTTTTCTAAATGGCGTCATCGTTGCCAAATTGAAGCTACCTATCTTTATTGCCACTCTGGGAATGGCAAACATTCTCAATTCAGTCGCACTGACTGCTTCTGATGGGGCTTCAATGTACTTCAAGCATGACATTTACACCTTCATCGCCAAGCAGCCGTTTTTGGGGTTGCCTGTGATGGTCTGGATTGGCATCCTTTGCGTGGTGGCAACCCATTTAGTTCTGACATCCACACGTTTGGGTTCCCGTATCAGAGCCTTAGGCGGAAACCCTGAAGCCTTAAATTTTGCCGGCTTCAGCGTGGACAAAGCAACCATTCAGATCTTTGTGATGACAGGTGTTTTGGTAGGCATCGCGGGTATAACGCTTGCTTCACGCATCGAGTCAGGTAACCCCATTGCAGGAAATGGGTTTGAATTCAACTCTGTGGCTGCAGTTTTACTGGGCGGAACTTCCATGCGTGAAGGTAGGGGAAGCGTGATTGGCACGGTTTTTGGGGTGCTGCTGGTGCAGGTTCTCAAGAATGGCTTGGTCATGGCAAATGTCTCATCCATCTATCAGAGTGCAATTATCGGGATTGTTGTATTGTTCTCGATCATTGTTAACGCTTACCTCAAGAGAAGGGATTAGTCATGCAAAAGTTGAGACTCTCCTTTTACAATCTCCAGTCATCCCAATATTTCTATAGCTTCATGGCGCTATTGGTCGTCGTGATTGTTTCCAGTTTTATAAGCGGTTCTTTCTTCACCGGAAATAATATTATGACCATTATTCGGCAGGCAAGCGTTCTGTTGATCCTAAGCTCCGGTTTGACAGCAGTCGTCCTCACAGGCGGTATTGACCTTTCGGTCAATAACACAGCCGCTTTGGTGGGTTGCATTGTGGCTCAATTGTTGGTGAATGGTTTTAATATCGTCCTAGTCATTGTTATCGGTTTGATTATCGGTGTACTTGTGGGTTTCTTCAACGGCGCCCTGGTGGGTGTCTTAAAGCTTCCTCCCTTTGTGGCTACGTACGGAACTAACATGGTTGTACTGGGCTTGGCGACTATAGTCATGCAAGGTGCGGTTGTTTACAACCTTCCAAAAAACTTTACCCCTATCGGTATCGGATTTGTAGGCGGCATTCCAATCCCTATCATTATTGCGTTTTTTGTGATCGCGGCACTTTACATTCTTCTTCAATTCACCACCTTCGGCCGGGAAATTTATATGCTGGGTTCAAACGCAAATGCAGCAAAATATTCAGGTGCGAAGTCCGTTCTGATTTATCTGCAAGCCTACGGCTTGAGTGGGCTGACAGCGGCCTTAGGCGGTATCGTAATGACCGCCCGGTTAAACGCCGCGGACGCAAACATGGGTAGCAGCTATGGCCTCCAGATTGTCGCAGCTGTTGTTATGGGCGGGACATCGCTTTTAGGAGGGGCGGGAGGCATTTTTGGCACAATGATTGGCGCAATCGTACTGACCATCATCGTCAATGTGATGAATTTGGTGGGCGTCAACAGTTATCTGCAATCATTGGCAATTGGCATCGTGATAATCTGTATGGTTTGGCTGGATATTTTTAGCAGAAGTAAGAGTGATCGGTTCAGCAAATCATTACAGGTAGAAACAAATCTTAAGAAAGGATAAATTAATGAGTAATTTTACAATTAGACCCATTAATACCGGATTTGTACCCACATTTCCAAAACAGTACCACTACCATCATTCTGTGCACAACTACATTCCTGGAATTAAGGATGAAAAAGAGGCCTTGCCCGTTTTGACATTCTTATTGGAAAATGACGACACAAAAATTTTAGTGGATACTGGCATGAGCTGGACCGAAAGGGCCAATAAATATCATCACCCAGGATCATGGCAAGCCGAAGGTGAGGCGATTTACGAACAGTTGGATAAGATTGGAGTCGCCTGCGAAAGCATTGACTACGTCCTGTTCACACATATGCACTGGGACCACATGTTCTACCTCGACCACTTCCCGAACGCACGTTTCATCGCCCACGAGCGTGAGTACGCCTTTGCTTTGGACCCCATCCCGTTGTACTACAAGAGCTATGAGCACCCATTCCTGGGTGTTACCCGTCCATTTGAGGGCATCAAGGTAGAGTCGATTGCCGGCGAAACCGAGATTGTGGCTGGCGTGCGCTGTTTTGAGAGCTTTGGGCATTCACCAGGCCACATGTCAGTGGAAGTTGATACTCTGGACGGTAAATATATCTGCGGCGGCGACTCAGGTTTCCGTTGGAAGAACTTTGAAGCCATTCCTGAAATTGGCTACACAGTGACACCACCCGCCAGGTTCGCTGATATCATCGAGGTTTGGAAAAGCCTTGAAATTACCAAGGAACGCGCAGAGAGCATTGAGCATATCCTGATCACCCACGAGACTGCGATTTATGACAGTCTGGTTGAGAAACCCGTTTTGGGTTTAGGAAAATAAATAGCTTAAAATGAAAACAATTGCCATCATCGCCACCGCGGATACCAAGGCAGAGGAGATGGATTTCGTTGAGAAATTCATTCAATCCCACGGGCTAAATACCCTGAGCATTGATGTATCTACACGCTTGCATGATGGTAAAAAAGCTGACATCGGTCCAAAAGAAACCGCCTGTAAAGGCGGTTTCTCTGAAGAAAACTTTCTACGGCCCAAGACCAAGTCTGAAGCTATAGAAATGATGCGGAGTTCCATTACCAAACTGGTGCGTGATCTCTATGCTGACGGCAAAATTGACGGTGTGATTGGCTTTGGGGGTCTTCAAAATTCATTGATGGTTGCTTCGGCTATGAACGAACTGCCTTTCGGTTTTCCAAAATTGATAGTATCAACCGTAGCCAGCGGAAATCGCAGATTTGGATTATTGACTGGAGCCAAGGACATCGTGGTCATGCCCTCAATAGCGGACCTGGCAGGTCTCAATCCACTTTCTGAGACCATTTTGAGTAATGCAGCTTCAGCAATTGTTGGCATGGTCAAATATAGTGGTAAAGTGTTTTCTCCCAAAAATCTACTAATTGGCGCAACGATCATGGGAGCAACCAACGACGGTATTGAAGACACAATCAGATTGGTTAGGCAGAATGGATTTGATGTAGTCACATTCCATTCAACAGGGGTTGGGGGTGCAACTCTAGAATCATTAATTATGGAAGGCAAGATCCAGGCTGTCATGGATCTGTGCCTGCACGAAATTGTCTCTGAGGACATTTTTGGAGCTGGTTTTTCAGTGGGGGCAAAAAATCGCCTGACAGCAGCTGTGACCATGCAGATACCTATGGTGCTTTCACCAGCGGGGCTGGATTTTATTGACTTTGACGTTAGCGATTTGGAAAAATCGAAGCGAGTTGATTTATCGACGCGCAAGTATACTCTGCATAATAAGGGAACAGCCCACATCAAGCTGACCCCAGCTGAAGCAAGGGCGGCCGCTGAAGTAGTGGTTGAACGATTGGCGGCTTATTCTGGCGAAGGGGCCATGATCATGCCCTTAAAAGGCTTGCGCTCTGAAACTTTACCAGGCGAGAAGCTATTTGACCCTAAAGTTGACGAAGCAATTTTTGAAACCTTCAGAAGCAAATTGAATAAGAAAATTAGACTCATTGAATTGGATTGTCATCTCTCCTCACCTGAATTCAGTCAGATGGCATCTGAGACCATGATTGAATTGATAAGAAGAAGGTAACTATGTATTTCGATTTCCCTTTTGACATACCTGACAATATTTACGATGGCGATTTTCTTATCGCCACTTATCTCGTTTCTGGGATAGGGCGCTCAGAGATCATCAAGAAATCTGGAAGCTTTGCCATTGGACAATCTATCGGCACATGGTTACCACTGCCAGGCATCACGAAGCAAATGATAGAACAATATCAAGCGCGCGTAATCGGGTTGTATCCGATCCCTGAATTTCCTGGTGCTGAAGCATTCTTCATTTTGCAGGTGGCCTTCCCCTCCCAAAATACCAGCGATAGTTTTGCCATGATGCTGACGGCCCTTGTTGGAAACGACGTGTCAACCTCCCTCAATCTGCGCCTGCTGGATATCTCGATGACACCCGCAGCTCTCGGCCGCTACCAGGGACCCCAACAAGGCGTTCAAGGCGTGAGGAATTTCCTGGAGGTCAAGGACCGACCCTTACTTTTAAACATGCTCAAACCCAGTTTGGGAATGCATCCTGAGGAAGCCGCGCAACTCTTTTACGAGATTGGCATGGGCGGCGTCGATATCGTCAAAGATGATGAAGTCTTGAGTTCAGTCCCTGTTTCAGGAGTTGTTGATCGTGTTAGAGCGTTTGCGCCTGTGATCAAACGTGTTTTCGAAGAAACTGGCAACAAAATGCTCTATGTTCCAAACGTGACGGCCAGCCCCAAGCGCATGCGCGAGAATATTTTGGGTGCGATTTCAGAAGGTTCCCATGCTATCATGATCAACTTCGTGGAGACCGGCTTGGACACACTTGCCGACGTTTCTGAGGAATTTGGGAAGAAATTGATGATTTTGGGTCACTATGCCGGCATTGGCTCCATGCAATCAGAACAAGGCGGAATTGCCCCTGCGGTGGTAATTGGTTACCTGGCTCGATTAGCTGGTGCAGATATGGTCATGACTATGTTTGCTGAAAAGAAAGACCCAAGCGGATACTTCAACTTTATCCAAACCGTGCAGAAGCAAAAATTAGCACTTGGGAGGATCAAGCCAGTTTTGAACACTGTTGGCGGAGGTCTCTCCCCGCTCAATGTGGGTAAATTGATAGAAGAAATTGGCAAGGATCTGGTTCTTGGTGTTGGTGGTGCGATTCAAGGCCATCCCATGGGAGCCCGGGAAGGTGCTAAGGCTGTAAGGGCGGCCATGAGTAGCGCTGTTGCTGGAATACCCTTGGATACCGCCGCGCAAGACTGCCCAGCCCTGAAAAAGGCAATAGAAATCTGGGGAGCCAAAGCTTAGGAGCAATAATGGAAAAAGTTCTTTTGGGTACCAACCTAAAAATGTATAAAGGGATAGCCGAAACGGTCTCCTACCTGACGCGCTTACAGGAATTAACACAGGATCTTAAAGATCGCGTTCAATTGTTTGTGATCCCCTCCTTTACCTCCCTGCCAGCGGCTGTTGATTGTGTGCAAGAAAAACAGATCCTGCTTGGTGCCCAGAATATGCACCCAGAGGAAAAGGGTCAATTTACAGGAGAAATTTCACCCTTGATGCTGAAAGAACTTAAGCTCGACATCGTCGAGATAGGCCACAGCGAAAGGCGGCACGTCTTTGGGGAGACGGACGAACAAGAAAACAAAAAAGTTATTGCCGCGCTGCAGCATGGTTTTAGGGCTTTACTCTGCGTTGGAGAGACTGCCCTTGAAAAGGAACAAGGAATTTCTGAAGAGCGCTTACGCGTGCAGCTTAAGATTGGACTTCAGGGCGTTCAAGAGTCTTTGACAGGTGGTCTATGGATTGCTTATGAACCCGTTTGGGCGATTGGCGTCAACGGTGTACCTGCTGAGCCTGCCTATGTACAGCAAAGACATTCAGAAATAAAGAATATGCTGAAAGAGCTTTTGCCTGGAAAGAATATCCCGGTACTCTACGGCGGTAGCGTAAACCCGGCAAATGCGAGTGAGATTTTGCGATTGCCAGCTGTGGATGGGCTCTTCATTGGCCGGTCCGCCTGGGATGCGGAGAACTTTAACAAGCTCATTCGGCAGGTGCTGCCCATTTGGGAAGGAAAACTATGATGAATATTGACACTGGGAAGCTTGAGATCCTGGCAATGGCAGCACAACGCGCCTACACCCGGGGCATTCAAACTGGCAGTGGTGGAAACCTCTCAGCCCGTATGGGAGAAAATCTGATGCTGGTAAAGAGTAGCGGGGGGTCTTTCGCGGATTGTGATGCTTTAGGAAGTGGTTTCGTGTTGACTGATTTAGATGGCGAAGTTCAGAAAGGTTTGCCTGGCACTCCGACCCGGGAAGTCTTTCTGCATGGATTGATGTACAAATTACGCGCTGATGTAAACGGGGTAGTGCACAGCCATAGTCCCTGGGCAATTACCTGGTCCTTTACCAGACAGGAATTACCGATGATCACCCAACACTTAAAGTTGAAGTTCAAGAGCCCGATTCCAGTGGTGGACATTGATTCTCCGATGGTGAGGCCAGAAGATGAAGAAGCAATCACTGAGCTGTTTCGGAAAACGCCCAAGCTGCCAGCGTTTATTTTGGTGGGTCACGGCGTGGTCGCTTTGGGAAAGGACGCGCTTGAAGCTGAGCATAATGCAGAGTTGGTTGAAGAAACTGCGCAGATTGCAGTTTTACACACCCTGATGATGCGAGATGCAGGTAAGTAACAAGGAAATCGTGGTTTAATTTAAATTGAGATGGTTATGAACGACAATTTGCCAAAAACAAGCGTAAAAGTAAATGGCCGGCGGATGAAAGACCTCATTACGGAAGAGGTCACCAACTGGATCATGAGTGGTGCTTTAGACGCGGGCCAACGAATTCGTGAAGATGAGCTAGCTTCTGTTTTTGGCGTCAGCAGAATTCCTGCCCGGGAAGCGTTGCATGAATTAGCCGCCAGAGGTTTGGTGGAAATTGAACCTTTCATCGGCGCTTTTGTAAAAGAATTGAACGACCAGGATGTGCAAGAGATTTACCTGCTCAGGTCTTTGTTGGAACCGGCGGTGGCAAAATTAGTGGCATCT
>CAYMNM010000059.1:9686-13387 GCA_964391795.1 uncultured Anaerolineaceae bacterium
ATTGAGGCCATGTGATTTCACATGGCCTCGGTATTTATTAGTGTAGATTGTGTTTAGCGCTTGTTGTACTTGCGCGAGTCGATAGCCACAGCAATGATGATAATGAGGCCTTTGACGATGTATTGCAGATAGGGGTTGATGCCAATAAAGTTGAGGCCGTAGGTAATGACCATGAAAATCAAGGTACCAAAAATAATGCCGGGCACCGTACCAACCCCGCCGTTAAACGATAGGCCGCCGACGATACAAGCCGCGATGGCATCCAGCTCGTAACCTTCACCAGTGCGGTTGGTTGCCGAGCCGATACGGGCAGCTTCCAGAGCGCCGCCTAAACCATAGAGCACACCCGCGAGCATGTAGGTAAGCATCAGGGCTTTAAAGACGTTAACACCAGAAACAGTGGCAGCTTCGATGTTGCCGCCAACCGCGTACATGTTCTTGCCGAAGCGAGTTTTATTCCAGAGAACCCAGATGATGATAATGACAATCAAAGCATAGATAATCAGGTGAGGTATCAAGAATCCAAAAATATTGAAGGAGCCTTGCGCGAATTGCTGGAATTCTTTATCCAGCCCGCCGATAGGTTGGGCACCGTAAGGTGGTCGGTCAAAATAGATGGATGTGGCACCAAAGGCAATAACCTGCATACCAAGGGTGGCAACAAAGGGATCTACTTTGAGCTTGGAAACCACGAAACCATTAATAGCGCTGAGCAGTACAGTGATGGCAATAACTACCAAGACCGGCACAATAATGGGCAAGCGCGGCAGGTTTGGGTACATGCGATAGGCATAACCCGTGGCTTGCATCAGCGATGCGGAAATTACGGCTGCCAAACCCACCTGACGGCCGAGAGACAGGTCGGTACCTTTGGCAATGATGATGCCACCGACACCCAAGGCAAAGATCATACGCGTTGAGGCTTGCGAGAGAATATTACGGAAGTTAACAATATTCAAAAAGCCTGGCTCAATTGCCACAATCACAATCAGCAAGAGGAGCAGAATAATGGAAATGGCGTTATTGAGTAAGAAATCTTTCCAGTTAAACTTTTTTGTGACTTTCAAATCCGAAGTTATGGTTTTTTCCATTTTCTTCTCACCTTTACAGATATTTGGCCGCAAGGGTCATAATTTCTTCTTGCGTTGTGTCAGCTGTTTTTACGATTCCGGCCAATTGACCGTTGGACATTACAGCGATGCGATCGGTAATGCCAAGCAGTTCTGGCATTTCAGATGAAACCATGACAATACCCTTGCCTTCTTTTGCAAGGTTGATCATCAGCTGGTAGATTTCGTACTTAGCGCCAACGTCGATACCTCGGGTAGGTTCATCCATCAATAAGATTTCTGGTTGCGTGAGCAGCCAGCGCCCAAGAATGACTTTTTGCTGGTTACCACCCGAAAGTGACTTGATCTTGGTTTTTTGAGATGGCGTTTTGATAGCCATTGCCCCAATTGCCCAGGCAGTGTCGGCGCGCATCTTCTTATCATTCAGGAGTGGGAACTTATTGACATACGATTTTAGATTTGAAATGATGCTATTGAAGGTAATATCAGCAACGTTGAAAATACCCGTAGCCCGGCGTTCTTCTGTGACCAGCGCCAAGCCATTTTCGATGGCTTCCCGTGGGTTGCGAACACGGATTTCCTTACCATTCTTAATTAGTT
The DNA here is from genome assembly GCA_964391795.1 of uncultured Anaerolineaceae bacterium. Taxonomy (GTDB): domain Bacteria; phylum Chloroflexota; class Anaerolineae; order Anaerolineales; family Anaerolineaceae; genus Mesolinea. The sequence continues at coordinate 11,357 of CAYMNM010000059.1, forward strand.
TGCCAGCAGAAATGGAGCGGAAACCAAAGATACTTTCCACCAATTCAGTACGCTGGGAACCAACCAGGCCGGCAATCCCAAGAATCTCACCTTTTTGAATATTAAAAGAGATATTTTTGAATGACCTCAGGTTGGTAGAGGTGAAGTCTTTTACCTCAAGCAGCACATCGCTGGGGACATTGGTTTTGGGAGGGAACCAGTTCTCAAAGTTTCGCCCCACCATCTTGCGGATAATATCCTCAATAGTGATCTCTTTGGCATTGTAGGTACCCACGTATTTACCGTCACGGAAAATAGTTACTTCATCCGCAATTTGCTTGATTTCTTCCATCTTATGAGAAATATAAATAATTGCCGTGCCAGAATCGCGGAGTTTTCGTAGGATGCGGAAGAGGTGAGCAACTTCATTTTCAGTGAGGGAGGATGTTGGTTCATCCATGACGATGATTTTGGCGTTGTAAGAGACTGCTTTGGCGATTTCGACCATCTGGCAGGAAGACACAGAAAGTTCGTTGATTTTGGTGCGGGGATCCAAGTGAATGTCAAGCGAGTCGAAAATGCGCTTGGTGTCATCGACCATTTTTTGTTCATCGATAAAAGGGCCTTTGATTGGAAAGCGACCCAACCAAAGATTATCAACGATGCGGGTTGATCGAACCTGGTTAAGTTCCTGGTGGACCATTGAGACGCCATTTTTGAGGGCTTGTTCGGCTGAATGGAAATTTACTTCCTTACCATCCAAGGTGACCACACCCGAGTCTTTAACGTAGATTCCGAATAAAACCTTCATCAGTGTGGATTTGCCAGCACCGTTCTCTCCTAACAAAGCATGGATGGAGCCGGGTTTGAGCTGCAATTCAACATTATCCAATGCTTGAACGCCAGGAAAGGCCTTGGATATGTTGTGCATCTCCAGGATGTAGGCGCGGTCTTCAGTCTCGAGTGGGGGAGCTGTTTGAACACTTGTTTCCATTATTCCACCTGTCTGAATTTAGTTTTCCTAATTATACAAGAGGATGCACTCCAAGGAGTGCATCCTTTGTTCAAAAGACAAAACTCTTAGTTGGCGTAGCTATCTTCTGCAATCTTGATGTTTTCAAGGGTGATGCCAACGTAAGGAACGCGGACAGCCTTGTTTTCGTCAAGTGTCCATGCGGTGTCAGCAAGGACATCTTTGCCCATGGCTACATTATAGGCCAGGTCAAAGGTAGCTTTACCCTGATTGGCGGCGTCATTGAGCACTGAACCGACGAGCTCACCAGCCTTAATGGCAGCGAGGGCATCCGGGATGGCATCCACACCGACGACGGGCATGACTTTCTTGTCATCCCCGAAGAAACCATTGGCTTTGAGGGAAGCAATAGCGCCGAGGGCCATGGCATCATTGTTGGCAATAACGTATTCAATGGCAGTTCCATGCTTGGCAAACCAGGCATCCACCAGGTCTTTGGCTTTTGCTGAATCCCACATGCCGGTCTGGAGTTCGAGTTCAACAACTTCAATACCAGCTTCCTTGACAGCGTCAACAGCAAACTTGGTACGGGCTTCGGCATCGGGATGGCCGGGTTCGCCTTTGAGGAGAACGTATTGGAGCTTGCCATCACCATTGGTGTCCCACTCGGGGTGTGCTTGCCAGGAGTCGACGATGATCTTGCCCTGCATCACACCAGATTCTGCTGATGTAGTGCCAACATACCAAGCCTTATCGTAAGAGTTGATATCGGTTGCGCTAGGTTCCTTATTGAAGAAGATTACAGGGAGGCCAGCAGCCTGGGCTTTGGTAATAACGGCGGAAGCAGCCTGAGGATCGACGAGGTTGATGGCCAAAGACTTGACGCCCTTGGAAATCATGGTGTCGATCTGATCGTTTTGCTTAGCCTGATCATTCTGAGAGTCGTTCATCAGCAAAGTGGCTTTGCCGGTGGCGTTATTCTCAATGTTGCGGCGAACAAAGGACATGAAGTTGTCATCATATTTGTAAATGGTGACACCGATTGAGACCTCGGCAGCAGCGGCTGGTTCAGCAGCAGC
>CAYMNM010000060.1:0-13240 GCA_964391795.1 uncultured Anaerolineaceae bacterium
TTGAAAATTCCTGAAGAAATGTTAACCTAAAAAACACGAATCCCTATTGACAAGGAAGACATAGGATATATAATCAGATATCATTATGTCGTCTTAGGCGACATAATCGGCTAAACGGTTATATTGGCTCAACGGATATATCTATAGCATGACAGCAATAGATAGGAGATAGGTAAGATGTCAAAAAACTCTTCACATCAACCTGAAAACGGCCAGAACTCTTTCCCTGCAAGAATCAACGACAACCTCACCAGTATATATTTCTTTCTGCACTATGAGAATCAGGGCAACATATCGCATAAATCCATTCGTTTGCTGCAGCTATTGGAAAAACGTGAAGAAGTAACCGTTGGGGATGTGGCGGATTTTTTGCGCATAAGCCCCAACACGGCCTCTGGAAACGTCAAACGATTGGTTAAGGGCGGCTTCGTAAAGAAAGAGACCAGTTCTGAAGATGAGCGGAAGGTTATCCTGCACCTCACCAAGCCCGGCAAAACCACGGTCCAAATCAACACTTATTATGACGAAGAAAAATTGACCCAGGTTTCTGAAAGTCTCACCGAAGATGAAAAACTTAAAGTAATTGAGGGCTTCAGTTTGTTAAGAGAGGCTTGCGAACGACTTTTCTTAAAGAACCAAAAAGACTTGCCTTAGGAGTGTGCTTTGATTAAATATACGCTCAATCGAATTGGTATTAGCCTGTTGACCATCTTTGTGCTAATTACAGTGGTTTTCTTCCTTATGAAGGTGCTGCCTGGAGGTCCCTTTGATACGGACCGCGTAAGGGACCCCCAAGTTATGGAAATCATCCTGAAGAATTACAACCTGGACAAGCCTACTTACGTTCAGTATTTGCTCTACATGCAAAACCTAATCAAAGGTGATCTTGGCACTTCCTTCAAGAAAACTGGTACCCCTGTGGCAAGCCTAATCGTCAGCCTGGCCCCGGTAACCATGCGCCTGGGAGGGGTGGCGTTGTTGTTCTCCGTGTTTATGGGCTTATCGCTTGGGATTATCGCGGCACTCACCAGAAGCGAGTGGATCCGCGCCTCAATTGTAGGCTTGGCAACAATGGGCATCAGCATTCCCGGCTTTTTGATGGCAATTTTCCTGATTTATACGTTTGCGGTAAATCTGCGTTTGCTGCCAGTAATTGGCCTCAGCACCTGGAGACATTACGTCATGCCAAGTATCGCGCTGAGCTTCTACCCGGTTGCTTTCATTTCGCGTATGACCCGCTCCGTGCTGACCGAAGTATTGAAGCAGGATTACATTGTCATGGCTAAATCTAAAGGTCTTTCAAAATTGTCAATTGTCCTTCGGCATGCACTGAAGAATGTGCTTATCCCGATTGTGACCTATTTGGGACCATTAATCGCTGGTTTGATGACCGGAAGTTTCGTCATCGAGAATCTTTTTGCCATCCCTGGTATTGGGCGTGAGCTGGTTGCCGCAATCCAAGGAAGAGACTACCCGGTTATTGTTGGTCTCACCATTTTCATCGGTGCTTTCATCGTTGTCATGAATCTTTTGGCAGATCTGGCCCTGGGTCTGGTGGATCCAAGGATCAAAGTTAACTCATAATCTCAGTTTTGCCATGAGAATCATTCGCGATTAATAAAAACCAGAAAGATTTTGGTGCAAGAGACCTCATTGCACCTGGAGAGCAAAATGGAAAATCAAGTCAACAAAAACATCCCCTTCCCTCTTCCGGATCAATTATTTGAGAAATTGCCGGACTCGGAAAAAAATTCTGAGTTCATTGCCCAGGAAAGCAAGACTTATGTTCAGGATGCCTGGAGCAGATACAAGAAAAACAAGGTAGCTATGATCAGCCTGATCTTCATGATCATCATTATCCTACTGGCAATTTTTGGCCCGATCGTTTCACCTTTTGCGTACGACAAACAGAATCTCGCCAACCGAAACGCCTTACCCGCTTGGCCACATATTTTTGGAACCGATAATTTTGGGAGGGATATTTTCTCCCGGGTGATGTACGGCGCACGTATCAGCCTTACTGTAGGTTTCGTTGCTGCCAGCATCAACCTCATCATTGGCATCATCTATGGAGGCATTTCAGGTTATCTGGGTGGGAAGGTTGACATTGTGATGATGCGGGTGGTGGACATCCTCTATTCGATTCCATCCATGCTCTATGTCATTCTGATCATGCTGATTTTTGGATCCAACCTTTACTCGGTTATTATCGGCATCTGTATTGCCTCATGGGTGGGTATGGCGAGAATTGTGCGCAGCCAGGTACTATCACTCAAAGAACAGGAGTTTGCCTTAGCCGCGTTTGTGATTGGCGCCAGTAAGGCACGCATCCTGGCCAAACACCTGGTATTAAATTCGATCAACGCCATCATCGTAACAATGACTTTCATGATCCCCAGCGCGATCTTTACTGAAGCTTACCTGAGTTTTCTGGGAATTGGAATTTCGGCCCCTAAGGCCAGTTGGGGCACCATGGCACAGGAAGCCAAAATTCTCATTGACAAGCATCCCGTTCAGGTAATTTGGCCTATTGGCGCGATTTGCTTAACTATGTTCGCTCTCAACTTCATCGGCGATAGCCTGAGTGACGCCCTGGACCCAAAAAAGAAGTAATGGAACAAAGATCATGAAATTACTCGAAATCAAGAATCTACGAACAGAATTCAAAACCCAAGGTGGGATTGTTCAAGCCGTCAGAGGTGTGAACCTTCACATCGACAAAGGCGAATTTGTCGGCGTGGTGGGTGAGTCAGGATCTGGCAAAAGCGTCACCATGCTTTCAGTCATGGGGCTGTTAGCAGAAAACGGTAGGGTGACTGAAGGAGAGATAATTTTCGATGGCAAGGATATTTCGCCATTACAGTTCACTCAAAATGGCGGAAACAAAGCTTACGAACACATGATGCAAAAAATCAGATCCAAGGAAATCGGTATGGTTTTCCAGGATCCAATGACATTTCTCAACCCGGTGCTGAGGGTTGACACCCAGCTCATGGAATCCTTAATGCTACATGAGCACATGAACCGCCAGCAAGCAGAGAAAAAGGCCCTTGAATTGATGGATCTTGTGGGAATTCCCAGCCCTAAAGAACGGCTGAAACAATATCCCTTTGAATTTTCTGGAGGTATGCGGCAACGCATCATCATCGCCATTGCATTGAGCTGCAACCCCAAACTGATCATTGCAGATGAACCCACAACCGCCCTGGATCTGACCATCCAAGCCCAAATTCTTGAACTAATGGTTGACCTAAAAAAGAAATTGGACTCATCCATCTTGCTGATTACTCACGACCTGGGCGTGGTGGCATCCTCGTGCAGCCGGGTCATCATCATGTATGGCGGAAGAGTGGTTGAACAAGGTACGGCTTATGAAATCTTCCATGAGACAAAACATCCATACACCTTAGGGCTCTTGAATAGTATCAATAATCCCGAGCTGGATGAGCTAAAACCTTTGATCCCAATTCCGGGTTCCACGCCTGACTTGCTCAGACCGCCAGAGGGATGTCCGTTTGTGGATCGCTGCAGCGAAGCAATGTGGGTATGCAAGAAATACCCGCCGCAGGAAAAGATATTCTCGGAAACGCATAAATGTTCTTGCTGGTTGCACTACAACCGAAGTGTTGAAAATGGCTAAACAACTTGCAATGATGCATAAATCTGGAGGTGTACTATCGATCAGGTAAAAACTTTTTCACAAGATGAGTACATCTTGGAAGTAAAAAACTTAAAGAAATATTTTGATGTCACCAAAGGGGTTATGGGACAGAAAAAAATTGTTAAGGCAGTTGACGATGTTTCACTTACTGTGAAGCGAGGTGAAACCCACGGACTAGTAGGCGAGTCGGGTTGTGGCAAAAGCACATTAGGGAGAACAATCGTTCACATCTATGCGCCAACCGATGGGTCCATATTATTTAAAGGAGAAGATATTGCCAAGATAAATAATCGTGAACTACTTAAATTTAAGAAGAGTATGCAGATGATCTTTCAAGATCCGTACGCGTCATTAAACCCACGTTTAACGGTTGGCGAGATCATCAAAGAACCGATGGAAATCCATCACATCGGCAACAGGACGAGCAGAGAAAAGAAAGTGTATGAATTGCTTCACACTGTTGGTTTAAAACCTGATCACATTCGCAGATATCCACACGAGTTCTCGGGTGGGCAGCGCCAACGGGTTGGCATCGCCAGAACCTTAGCGCTTGACCCCGAGTTCATTATTTGTGATGAACCGATTTCAGCCCTGGATGTTTCCATTCAAGCACAGATTATTAATCTACTTGAAAAACTGAGGGATGAAAGAGGAATTGCCTATCTGTTCATCGCGCACGACATCAGCATGGTTAAACACATTAGCCAACGTATCAGCGTCATGTATTTAGGGCACATCGTTGAGACCGGTGAAAGCAACGCAATCTACAGAAATCCATTGCATCCATATTCAAAAGCACTACTTTCAGCGGTCTGTATTCCTGACCCTGAGATAGCCAAAAACAAACACCGGATGATCTTAAAAGGCGAAATCCCTTCACCAATCAACCCTAAACCTGGATGTCCGTTCACAAACAGATGCCAGTATGTTATGGATATCTGCAAAAAAGAAATGCCCGAACTCAAGGCAGTTCAAAACCAGCTTGTTGCGTGCCATCTTTACAATAAGTAATAAGCGTCTGGAATTAGAACCAGGCGTATAAAAAAAATTGAGGAGAAAAACAATGAAAAGCACGAAGAAGTTTGTATTTTGGGTCATGTGTTTTGTGCTGATTGGCTCCCTGGTGGCTGGCTGCGCGCCAACCCCCGCTGAGCCTGCTGCCCCGGCAGCACCTGCACAAAGCGAAAGTGCACCCGCAGCGCCGGCCGAAAAACCGACCGACGCCCCCAAACCAGCTGAAGAAGTGAAGCCAGCAGAAGTTGAAGAGAAAGTTCTGCGCATTGGCATCGGCGGCGAAGAAGATAGCTTTGACCCAGCCACCGGCACCACCGCAACCCCGCAGTATGTCATCAAGGTTGCCTATCGCGGTCTGTTCAGCTTCGCCGAAGATGGCACGCTCAAAAATGAGCTCTGCACGGATTACACCCTGTCTGATGACGGTCTCGTGTATACCTTCAATCTTCGAAAAGATGCCAAATGGAGCGATGGCGTTCCTGTGACCGCCAATGACTTTGTTTATGGCTTCCGCCGCGAACTCGTACCTGAACTGAAAGCAGCCTATGCCGACATGATGAGTGCAATTGTCAATTTTGCTCCTGTCTTTGCTGGCGAACAACCTTTGGAAGACTTTGGTGTGAAAGCAGTTGATGATTACACCTTCGAAGTCTCACTCTCCTATCCTCAGCCATACTTCCCCCTGATGACAACCTTCAGCCCCTTCTTCCCCCTGCGTGAAGACAAGGTTCCTATGGACTCGTTCAACTGGTCAAAGGAAAATGTTGCTGATATCGTCACCAATGGCCCACTGAAATTCAGTGAATACGTTGCAAACGAGAAGATCGTCTTGGTGCCCAACCCCGAGTCTTACGAAAAAGACCTGGTAAAGCTTGATCGCATTGAGTTCTACTTCATTCCCGATCCCCAGACTCAGGTTGCAGCCTTCAAGACTGGTGAAATTGACATGGCCTTCGTGCCTCCAACAGATGTCAGCATGACCTATGAAAATAAGGAAGAAATCAAGAACGTTCCTTATCTGGCCAACAACATCTACCTGTTCAGCTCCCGTGTACCAGTCTTCCAGGATGTCCGCGTTCGCGAGGCCATCACCATCGCCATCAATCGCGCCCAAATCGCTGAGATTCTTGGCGGTTCCAACCGCCCGCTGTACGCGCTCATTCCGCCAGGTGTCACCAACCCCGCCACCGGCAAGGACTTCCGTGAGGAAGGCGGCGATATCATCGTTGAAGACGTAGCCAGAGCACAACAACTTTTGGCAGATGCTGGATACCCAGGCGGCGAAGGTTTCCCCGAGATTTCCTGGCAATATAACAACCTTCCCATGCACAATGATGTTGCGCAGGCTGTTCAGGCTATGTTGAAAGACAACCTTGGGATCACGCTCAATCTCCAGCAACTCGACTCTGCCACTTTCGGCTCAGAACGAAGAGCGGGTAACTTTGAAATCACCCGTCTTGGCACCTCTGCTGATTATGTGGACCCAACCACCTGGTTGAACCTCTATATTTCCACCACGGGTTACATCCAGCGCGTATCCGGCTATTCAACCCCTGAATTCGATGCGCTGATGGCTGAATCCGACAAACTTCTGGACCCAGGCCCCCGCTTTGAGAAACTGCACGCTGCAGAAGAAGAATTGCTCGGTGAGTTCTGGTGGATTCCGATCTCAATCTATAGCAAAGAAATGCTGCAAAAAGACTATGTCACGGGTGTCTTCACAACCACCGCTGGCGACATCTTTATGCAATATGCCGATATCGTAAAGTAAGAAAATCAAGGAGTTAATAAAAAATGTCAAAGATCGCTTGGATAGGAACGGGTGTGATGGGAGCTTCGATGGCGAAGCATCTGCTGAAAAACGGCCATGAAGTGAACCTGTACAACAAAACCATTGCTAAAGCTGAAAAAGTGAAAGAAGAAGCGGGTGGCACAGTATGCGCCACAATTAAAGATGCAGTTGAGAATGTGGACTATATCTTCACCATTGTTGGTTATCCCAGCGACGTTGAGGAAGTTTACTTCTCTGAACAGGGCATCTTAAGAAATGCTAAAAAAGGCGCTTTGGCCGTAGATATGACCACATCCAAGCCTTCTTTGGCAAAGAAACTGTACGAAGAAGGTCAGAAGTTCGGAGTTCGTGTCATGGACGCACCCGTCTCAGGGGGAGATATGGGCGCCAGAAACGGAACGCTCTCCATTATGGTGGGTGGTGACCTTCAGGATTTTGAAGAAGTCAAACCATTGTTTGAGTGCATGGGCAAGAACATTGTATATCTGGGGCCAGCTGGGAACGGTCAACACACAAAAGCTGCAAACCAGATTGCTGTGGCTGGCGCGACTGCAGCCATGACTGAAGCTATTGTCTATGCTCGGAACGTTGGCTTGGACCCCGCAACTATGTTGGCGGCCATTGGGGCTGGTGCAGCAGGAAGCTGGCAGCTCTCAAATATGGCTCCGCGTGTATTGCGTGATGACCTTGCGCCCGGTTTCTTTATCAAGCACTTCATCAAAGACATGCGAATTGTCCGCGATGAAATGGCTGACCGTGGTGTAACACTGGGCATGCTCAACACGGTTCTTGGTCTTTATGAGAATATGGCCGAAGAAGGTTTCGAAAATGACGGAACCCAGGCTCTCATAAAGCTCTATCAAAAAACTAAGTAGTTCTAATGAAAGAGGCCCCTCTGTAACATAAATGTTATGGAGGGGTCTTTTTGTGGAGAAATCTGAAATGCAGGACATCATCAACAAAATTATTGGCGCAATTTCTGGGGAAAGAACCTACCGTAACGTACAGGAAATTTCCAATTATCATCGCATTCAGGCTTCCACGGGTTACCGGGCAGCCGCTAAACATGTGACGAGCAAATTGCTTGAATATGGTTTGAACGCAAAAATCAAATCGTATCCCGCAGATGGTAAAACCTGGTTTTTAACCTCAAAGATGTTCAAGGAATGGCATTGTGAAGACGCAACCCTCAAAATTTGCGGAGAAACCGGTAATCTGGCGGATTTTAAGACGAATAACTTATCTGTGATTCAACGCAGTTATGCCTGCGACTATCGCGATCAGCCTTTGGATATAGTGCTCCTGGATAAGGGAAGCGACCCCAAGGCATATGAAGGCCTTGACTTGAAGGGGAAGCTCATTTTTGTCCATGATGACTTCCAGGAATACATGGATTGGGCAATCAAGGAAAAAGGTGCAGTCGGTTTTATCACTGATTTCATGCGGGAGCAAAAGGACGTCAGGGCACGCTATGACCTGCACGACGCTTTGAACTACATTTCGTTTTGGTGGAAGCACACCGCGGATGAACCACAAACTTTTGGCTTTGTGCTGTCACCCAGAGCAGGTGACAAGCTTACCAAGCGCTGCCTCACCGCGCTGAAAGAACACGCTGAAGACTCGACAAAGCCAAAATACTTACAGGCTACGTGCCATGTAGACTCACGTCTATACGAGGGCGAGATTGAAGTTGTTGAGACTCTGCTGCAAGGTGAAACAGATGAAGAAGTAATGATTGTTTCCCACCTTTGCCACCCAAGGTCTTCCGCTAATGACAATGCCAGTGGCGTAGCCGCCTCCATGGAAGCCGTAAAGGTGTTGAAAGAGCTCACGGAAAACAAGGTGTTGCCCGCTCTCAAGCGCAGTGTGCGTATGATCTTTATCCCGGAATTCACCGGCACCTACGCTTACCTTGCCGATTTGGGCGAGAATGTGAAAAAGATCAAGGCCGGCATCAACATGGATATGGTGGGCGGCAGGCAGTCACATGGCTACGGCCCTCTCAACATCACCAGTGTGCCACACGCCAACCCCAGTTTTATCGTCAATCTGGCTGCCATGGTTTTGGACCAGATTAAGAAAGATGCCCCAAGCCACACCAACGACAATGAAATTCCCATGTTTAACAGCCGTTTGACTGGTTTTGAAGGCGGCAGTGATCATTTCATTCTCTCAGACCCAAAAATCAATGTGCCAACCATCATGCTTGGGCAGTGGCCGGACATTAACTACCACTCTGGTGGCGATACGATGGAAGTGATTGATCCCTTCATTCTGCATAAATCCGCTGCAATCTGCGCCTGCTACGTTTACCTGCTCTCAAACCTGAGCGCGGGCGATTTGGGTCAGTTGCTGCTAAAAAATAGGGCAAGGTTTGTTGAAGAAGTCACCCCCATTATCAACAATTCTGTCGAAAAAGGGTTGCAGGCAGATCTGACTCTGGAGAAGATTATCCATTATGCCGAGTTTTACAAGGCATGCAACCAAGCTCTGCTGGGTTACGGGGTTCAGGGAGATATGGCAGGCTTTGAGGAAAAGGTAGCCAAAGAAAACAACCTGATCGACGCCTTCTCAAAGGCGATGAGCGAGCGGTACCTGGAAGATTATCAGCCTGGTTTTGAGGCCAAAAAGGCGACCATTGACGAAAAGTACACTGTCATTCCGGTACGTAAATTTGGCGCGGTAATCACCCACCTGGACGATTATGCTCAGGATGACGCGAAAAAGAAGGAAGCCTACAAACAGCACTTCTCGGTGAATCGCGCAAAGTTGTACTCCGGCCACACTTTTGATGCAGTGGTTTGCTACTACATGGATGGCAAGCGCACATTGTATGAAATTGCCAAAGCAGCCATGATGGAAACCCGTGATGGTAGCCTGGAATACACCTATCAATTTGTGAAACTACTCGAGACTCTTGGGCTGGTTGATCTTAAGGAGAATGGCCATGATTAAGCGAAAAGAAGATATGCGCGTTGAAATGCGCGATCGTATCCGTGGCGGAGAGGGAACGCTGCATTGCGTGAATCTCCTGGAAAAAGCAGAATGTTTTGGCAAGGTGAATTATTGTGCCATCATGACGCTTGAACCTGGCCAGTCCATTGGCGTACACCCTCACGGGCCCGACGCAGAAATCTACTATCTGTTGGAAGGTTCGCTTGAAACCAACGACAACGGCGTTGAGACCAGTTTCTCTGCCGGCGATGTCATGTTCACCTGTAACGGAGAAACCCACAGCGTTCGCAACGCAGGGCAGGTAACTGCCAGGGTTCTTTCTGTAGTAATTGCATAAAACAAAAACAAGGAGACTAATCATGTTAAAGAAAGAAAATTTGGATCTAAACCGCATCAAAGCCATTACAGAAGCCGGAGCTCTGTCTGGAAGTGAATTCCCAGTGACCCGCTTGATGAAATCGGCTCTTGAAGGCTACGCGGACTCTTTTGATTACGATAATCTAGGTTCGCTCATCTGCTACAAGAAGGGTTCAGGCAATGGGCCCAAGGTGATGCTCTCAAGCCACGCGGATGAAATCGGCTTTGTGGTTTCAAAAATCGAAGAAAGCGGCATCGTTCGGGTAATGACCCTGAGCAAATGGTGGACCTACACCCTGATCGGCCAGGAAGTTTGGATCAATACCCAGTCCGGCGAGCATATCCCGGGTATGTTTGGGACGCATTTTGTGGATGAAGACATCAATAATCCTAAGTATCGTGATATTTCTGATCTATATGTGGATACGGGTGTAAGGGGCAAGGCCAACCTTGAAAAGTTAGGCGTGCGCCGTGGCGACACCGTCAGCCTGCGGGTTGAGATGCGCGAAATGGCCGACCCTGACGTTTTGATGGCCAAAGCTTGGGACGACCGCATTGGTGTAAATATCATCACCGATGTGATGAAACAACTGAAGGGCGAAACCCACGAAGCGGATGTTTATGTTTGCGGTACAGCCCAGGAAGAAGTAGGTTATCGCGGCGGTAAAACCTGCGGTTACCGTGTACACCCCGACGTTTCCATCACAGTGGACGTTGCCCATTGCGACGACTACCCGGGTTGCGACCCCGACGGCCACAAATTGGCTGGTGGTGTGGTTGTACGCCACTACGACTCGAAGATCCTTGCCAATCAGGCTCTCTCTCAGTACATCCAGGATGCCGGGCACGACCTGGGATATCCCGTGGATATCATCATCCAGAATTACGGTGGCGGAGAAGCCCATGAAATCCATCGTCTATTTGATGGCATCGTGACTGTTTCTTTGTCCATCCCGACTTTGTACGTGATGACTCCAAGGGCTTTCATCCACAAAGACCGCTATGTTGCCACCGTGAACACGCTGGTTGAGGTTGTGAAGCGCCTGACCTGGGCGGATGTGGACCATTTTAAAGAAAGCAAACGCTAATCGTTGATTGAAAGAGCCTGGTAGCTCGAGCGCGGTAAATAGCGCCAGTTATCAGGCTTTATTTTTATATAAAGGAGAGGTTATGGTAGATCAGGAAAGACTTGTGCAGAGTTTTATCGAATATGTTTCGATAGACAGCGAGTCGGGAAATGAAAAGCAATTCGGCGAAACCATGCTGCAGAAACTGCAGGCTCTCGGTTTTGAAACACAGATGGACGGTAAGGGAGCGGAATTTGGCAGCAATTATGGCAATATCATTGCCAAACTTCCGGGCGACAAGAGCGCCGAAGCAGTGCTCTTCAGCTGCCACCTCGACACTGTCTCTCCGGGCAAAAACATCAAACCCGTGATAAAGGACGGCACCATTTACAGTGATGGGAGCACAATCCTGGGGGCGGACGATAAGGCGGGTATCGCGGCCATTCTTGAAGCCATTCGTGTCATTCAGGATGAAAACATTCCTCACGGTGATATTGAGTTGGTATTCAGTTTCCTGGAAGAAAAAGGGCTGAACGGCGCGAAAAGCCTGGATTACAGCCTGGTGAAATCCAAAGTGGTTTACACCCTTGATGAGGGCGCGGTGGGCAGAATCGTTGTGCAAGGCCCTGCCCAGGATAAGATTGACGTTAAAGTGCTGGGAAAAGCCGCCCACGCGGGGGTAGCCCCCGAGGAAGGCGTAAGCGCCATTCTGGTGGCTGCCAAAGCGCTGAGCCAGATGAAATTGTTGCGTGTGGACGCGGATACAACCGCAAATTTTGGCAGCATCCACGGCGGCGGCGAAACTAATATTGTGACTTCTGAGGTTGTTCTCAAAGGGGAGGCAAGAAGCCTGGTAAATGAAAAATTGACCAGCCAAACCCAGCACATGGTTGACTGTTTTGAACAAGCAGCTGCGGAATTTGGCGCGCAGGTTGAAATCAAGCATGAAAGGATGTACCCCGCGTTTAAGGTTGAGGCGGATGACGCAATCGTAGTGAAAGCGCAAAACGCTCTGAGGGCGATTGGCGTTGAAAGCGTTGTTGCCAAAACTGGCGGCGGTAGCGATACCAATATCTATAACTCAAAGGGCTTGAAGGCCGTGACTCTTGGAAGTGGTGAAATGAAAGCGCATACCCTTGAGGAACACGTGCATATTGTTGACCTGGTTAATCTGAGCAAATTGGTGATTGCCCTGATTCAGGAATACGCAAATTAGATGGGAAAAGAAATGAAACAAATTAGAGCAATAACCAACGCAAAAATCGTGACTGTAACCCAGGGCACTATGGAACGGGGAACAATCCTGTTCAGCGACAAAATCCTTGAGATTGGAGAAAACGTAAACATACCCGAAGGTGCTGAGATCATCAACGGGGAAGGCCTTTGGGTCACACCAGGTCTGATCGATTGCCACACGCACATCTCCACGTTTTATGAACCCAGGAATATGCCCAGCCTGGGAACGGATGCCAACGAGTGCTCGGACCCGATTACCCCTCACGTCCGGGCTTTGGACGCCCTAAATCCATTTGACCCGGCCATCGAAAAAACCCGCAAAGCCGGATTCACCACCGTTTATACCGGTCCGGGCTCAGGAAACCTGATCGGCGGGACGGGCATCAGTTTCAAGTTGCGGGGCTCAACCGCAGAAGAGATGATCATCCCGGGGTCCGAGCAAATGAAAATGGCTTTAGGCGAGAACCCCAAGCGGGCCTTTGGCATGGATAAGAAAATGCCAATAACGCGCATGGGATCCGCGGCATTGATACGACAGGCGCTTTATGACGCGCGCAATTATGCTGATAAACTGGAAAAGGCAAAGGATGACCCAAGCAAGGCGCCGGAACCAAACTTTAAGTTGGACGCACTGGTGAAAGTGGTGCGTGGGGAGCAGCGGGTGAGAATTCACAGCCATCGGTCGGATGATATCCGCACCGCTGTCCGCATCGCGGAAGAATATAAACTGGACTTCTCCATTGAACACGCCACTGAAGGCTATCTGATTAAGGATTTCCTGGCTGAGCGCAATGTCACCTGTGTGGTTGGACCATTGCTGCTTGAGCCGGTCAAACAGGAAGTGTGGGGATTAATCCTTGAAAACGCCGGAATTTTGACCGAAGCGGGCGTGAAGGTTTGCTTGACCGCGGATACGGGCTCGAAGACGGCCTGGCTGCCTATTGAAGTTGGCCTGCTGATCAGGCGCGGCCTGAGCGAAGAAGCTGCCTTCAAGGGTGTCACGATCTATCCGGCGGAACTGCTGGGGATCGCGGACAAAGTCGGATCGATAGAAGTTGGTAAGGACGCGGATCTTGCAGTCTTTGATGGGCACCCCTTCAGCAACCTCAGCCTCTGCCGGGCAACCATCATCGACGGCAAGCTGGAGTATAACGCATT
>CAYMNM010000061.1:0-12946 GCA_964391795.1 uncultured Anaerolineaceae bacterium
TGCCCCTGTTTTTTTGTATCAACTGGAACTCGTCACTGTTGTTTGGATCAAAGGAAATATCTGCCTTCCCGGAGCTTTCTTTCCCATCTACTTCTTATGAGGATTATTCTCTTCAGCTTGCCAACATTTCAAAATGTCGTTTGTGGTTAGCGGTCTACTCCACTCATATTCCTTCCTGTTCAAGCTCATGTACTTGATGAAATGCTAAAGAAGTACCAGAGTTCCCAATAACCTAAAAAACTCGGACCAATCAAATGGGGAATGAACTTCGGAATTCCTTAAGTCCCTTGGGCTGTTACGTATAATCAAAAAACAATCCTTCTCTGCCCAAAAATGTCTTCAGATGGCACAAAGATGTTGACGGTAAAATTCTCTCTATGGTATATTAACTACATCACCTCGACGAGAGGTTAGATTTAATTTTAATTACACAAGAAAAAGGAGAAAAGAAGATTAGCATTCGACCTGAACACAGAATTAATGAACGCATCCGCACGGAGAAGGTCCGCCTGATCGAAGAAAACGGAGAAAATGTTGGGGTAGTCACAATCCAAGAAGCCTTACGCCGGGCAGATGATGCAGGCTTGGATCTTGTTGAAATTGCCCCCAATAGTGAACCCCCGGTTTGCAAGATCGTTAACTACAGCAAGTTCCTTTACGAAAAAGAAAAGAAGGAACGCGAAGCGCGAAAATCCCAAACCAAGATTGAGATCAAGGAAATTCGTCTACGCCCCAAAACCGGTGACAACCACCGTGATTTTAAAGTGCGCGACGCGCGCAGGTGGCTGCAGAGTGGCATAAAAGTACGCGTGACCGTCCGCTTCCGTGGGCGCGAAATTACATATCCAGAATTAGCTCTTGAAGACCTGCGAGAGATCGCCGAATCTCTGCAAGATGTAGCTGACATCGAACAAGCACCCAACATGGAAGGTAAAACCATGTATATGATGCTTACAGCCAAACGTCCAAGTACAGGTGGTTCCAAACAGAGCGAAAAAGACACAGAAGCAAAAACTGAGCCAAAATCGACCGCCAAGGTTGAAGTTAAAGAAAGCGTGGCTGCTGCCAAAGCAGAACCAAGCGCTTGACTCTGTAAAAATTCTGGTATAATTACAGTTCGGTTTACTAACCAGCGGCTGTGCTATGCTCAGCCGTTGGATTTTCTTAGAGGAGTTTGATCGTGCCACGTAAGATGTCAGAATCAAAGTACAAGATGAAGACTCATAAGGCTACCTCCAAACGCTTCCGTGAGACCGGTACAGGCTTGATCGTTCGTACGAAGATTGGCAAAGGCCATCTTCGCCGCAATACGCCCAAGCGCGTTAAGTATCTGCTTAGCGAAACCATCGTTGTGAAAGCAACCGGTTTAACCCGTCACATCAAGCGTTTAGCGCCTTACATGAGCAAAAAGGACTAATCAGTCCAAGTCAACCCGTTTTAGTGTGGCTATTGGGTGTTACCAACAAGGTCAATCAGGCCTGACGCCCAAGGGACCGCAAAGGAGATGTAATTATGGCAAGAGTAAAAAGTGGACCTGTCAGACGCGCCCGTCATAAGGCACTAGTCGCCCGTAACCAAGGCTACGAAGGTACCCGTTCAAAACTGTTCAAACGTGCCAATGAAACCTTTCTCAAGGCACAATGGTATGCATACAGAGATCGCCGCAATCGCAAACGTGATTTACGCCGCTTGTGGATTGCCCGCATCAATGCAGCGTCTCGCTTGAATGGCACAACCTATAGCCGTCTGATCGCCGCGATGCGCACATCCGGGGTTGTTCTCAACCGAAAGATGCTTGCGGATCTCGCCGTACGGGATGCGAACGCGTTTGCTAAAGTAGTTCAGGCAACCAAAGCCAAGTAAGAAGCCGATCAATATCCTTAAAAGACCCCAATCTTTGGGGTCTTTTTTTATGTTCTTTCACAAAGCAGACTACTAATCCTGCTGATAGTATTGTGAATAGTCCAGTTTTTACCGATTGCAGTTAAAATGGGGCAAGTGCAACTACTCCAAAGAGAGAGGCTCAAATGAGCACCCAAACACAAGAAGCATTTACTTCCAGAAAATTCCCCTGGTTCAGCCTGGTGGTACTGGCGGCAACCGGTCAGATTGCCTGGGCGGTGGAAAATACCTGGTTCAATACCTTTGTGTTCGACACAATCACTAAAGATCCCCGGCCAATTGCCTGTATGGTGGCTGCCAGCGCTGTGATGGCAACACTAACCACCATCTTCATTGGTACACTATCAGATCGAACACGGTCAAAATGGGGAAAACGCAAACCGTATATCCTGCTTGGTTATATTCTTTGGGGATTGATGACCGCAATCTTCCCTCTGAATGCCATGCTCAAAACAACTTCGTTGGCTGTTTTGGGGGTAATCCTAACAGACTCGCTCATGACTTTCTTTGGTTCCAGCGCTAACGACGCGGCCTTCAATGCTTGGACGACTGATGTAACCCCATCCGACAAACGCGGCAAGGTGGAAGGCATTCTCAATTTGTGCCTTTTCGTGGCACAAATAATTTCGAATGTCGCCGCAGGTGTATTTATTGATCAATTTGGATATTTCATTTTCTTTTACTTCTTGGGTGGCTTGGTTATGCTCGCTGGTCTGGTAGCTGGAATGGCCTTGAAAGAGCAACCAAGTGACCTGGATCCTACCTCCGAAAAAACTTACTGGTCAGAGATTAAGGAGC
Organism: uncultured Anaerolineaceae bacterium; assembly: GCA_964391795.1. Taxonomy (GTDB): domain Bacteria; phylum Chloroflexota; class Anaerolineae; order Anaerolineales; family Anaerolineaceae; genus Mesolinea. Next base: position 2,701 of record CAYMNM010000061.1, read on the forward strand.
TTTTCAGCCTGAATACCATCCGGGATAACAAACAACTCTTCATATTGCTTATCCTCATCATGGTCACTGGTATTGGCATGCAAGTAGCTTTTCCTTATCTGATTATCTACCTCAACCACAACCTGGGCGTCACAAAAACCGAATACAGTATCATCGGAGGTGCTATCCTGGTACTGAGTGGCGCTTTGTCCATTCCGCTTGGATTGCTGGCGGACAAATGGAATAAAAAAGCCATGCTAGCCCTGGCAATTGTTGTTAGCAGCTTGGGCTGTTTCCTCTTTGGGCAAGTCCGCTCCATCCCACTTCTGGCATTTGCAGGTGTTTTGTGGCAAGCCTTCTACGTTGCCATTTCTATTGCATCAGTTGCCTGGCTCAAAGATTTGTTGCCAGAGCAATCCAGGGGGCGCTTTCTGGGCATTCGCATGATTTTCTGGGTGGCAATACCAATGTTGGTCGGGCCGGCTATCGGGTCTGCTCTAATCAGGCGCTTCGGTATTCCAGCGACGCTGAATGGTGAATCCGGGTTTATCCCTGTGTCCATTATCTTTGGTGTTGGCGCGATTCTCAGTTTATTTGCACTAATACCCTGGATCTTCCTCAAGGATCACGAAGGTTCAAAGGTGAAGGTAATTGAGGCTGGAGTAGGCGAGTGAACACTAAAACCTTGATAACGAACTGGATGGTGGATGATCCAATTCCACATCCAGAATATCCAAGACCACAGCTAAAGCGATATGAGGCAAGCTGGTTGAATCTGAATGGTCTTTGGGACTATCAAATCACAAAAACCAAGGCTGGTCAGGTATTGAAGGAAGGCAAAATATTGGTGCCGTTCCCGCCTGAGTCTCAACTTTCCGGGGTCAATCACATCCTTCAGCCTGATGAAACGCTGCGCTACCAACGCGAATTCATTTTCCGGCACCATCCAGGGCAGCGTGTCATTCTGCACTTTGGCGCTGTGGACCAAAATTGCCGGGTCTACCTCAACTCAAAACCTCTTGGCGAGCACAGGGGTGGCTACTTGCCATTCAGTTTTGAAGTGACGGAAGCGCTTCCCAGTCACGACGCGGGGAACCTTAATCAGTTGGTGCTCGAAGTTCAGGATCCAACGGATACCAGTATGGACCAGCGCGGCAAGCAAGTGCTAAATCCCAAAGCCATCTGGTACACTTCCGTTTCAGGCATTTGGCAAACCGTCTGGCTCGAAATTCTGCCGTTAACTTTTATTGAAAGCCTCAAATTAACCCCTAACCTGGATAACGCCTCGCTGAGCCTGGAATGCGTCATCAACGGGGAAATTGGGGGCAATTTGAGCCTCCAAATCGAGGCCTACAGTGGTGAGCATCTTGTGACAACACTCCAGGCACCAGTAATTGGTGAAGTCGAAATAAGCATCCCCGACCCCATTAAGTGGACGCCAGAAAATCCACACCTTTACGATCTCAAACTGCAATTACTGCAGGATGGCAGGGTGATTGATGAAGTGGCCAGTTACTTTGCCATGCGCAAGTTTGGCAAGGCAAGGGATGCGGCGGGCTATTGGCGGTTCACCCTAAATGATGAAATTCTTTTCCTCTACGGACCGCTTGACCAGGGTTACTTCCCGGATGGCCTCTATACTGCCCCGAGTGAGGCAGCCATGCGCTACGACCTGGAATACACAAAGGCTATCGGCTGCAACATGGTGCGCAAGCACATCAAGGTCGAGCCGCTCACCTGGTATCGGGCTTGCGATGAATTGGGCTTGATCGTCTGGCAGGATATGCCCAACGGTGGCCACAAATGTGAAGATTGGCTGTCCGTATTTACCATTTTCACCGGTTTTCATCGTAACGACCGCAACTTTTTGAAACGTTTTGGTAGGACGGATAAAGCCAATCGCGCCCAATTCCTGGAGGAGCTGCAGGCGATGATCACACACCTTTACAATGTGCCAAGCCTTGGGGTTTGGGTGCCGTTCAACGAGAGTTGGGGTCAATTTGAATCGCTCAAAACCGCAAAGTTGGTTAAGGAACTTGACCCTACGCGCCTGGTGGACCACGCCTCGGGATGGTTTGACCAGGGCGGAGGAGATTTCCAAAGCCGGCATGTCTATTTTAAAAAGTTGAGCGCTTCCCAACCCGATGAACGTATTCTGGCGGTGACAGAATTTGGGGGCTACAGTCTGATGTTGCCCGGCCATAGCTGGGATGAATCAAGCAAATTTGGCTACAGATTTTTGGATTCGTCCGAGGCTTTGACCAAAGCCTACCTGAGTTTGCTCGAAAAAGAAGTAAAGCCCTTGATCGCAAAAGGATTGGCCGTAGCCATTTATACCCAAACGACGGATGTTGAAGCAGAAGTCAATGGCTACCTGAGTTATGATCGTAAAGTTGAAAAGATGGACCGGGACCTCATCCGGGCGAAGCACGAAGAACTCATCCGTTTGGGCTCGGTGTCGTAAAGATCTTATTCCATATCCTTTATCCTGCCTGCCTTTTCCATAACCATCATCCCACCTGTTTTTTCCATATCTGTCATCCCGAGCTCACTTGCGAGGGATCTTTGTTTTATGGTTAAATTCATGCTTTTTTTTGTTCAACTCGGAACCACTCAATACACGTCATCCCGAACGTAAGTGAGGGATCTTTGTTTTATGGTTAAAAACATGCTTTTTTTTGTTCAACTCGGAACCACCCAATACACGTCATCCTGCCTGTCTTTTCCATAACCATCATCCCGAATGTAAGTGAGGGATCTTTGCTTTTATCCTTCGTAGGGTGCGTTGAAAAAACGCTCCTGGAGTAATTTCATTCTCGTCTTTGCGAGCGAATGCGTGGCAATCTTCTTTTGATCTTCCGTAGGGGCGGGATAGGTGTCTAATTCCCGCCTGTTCTGTTTCTTTTAGGTAGAGAGCGTTGAAAAACGCTCCGTGTTGTGTCTGCCTTTTTGATTTGTCATCAAGACAGTCTTTTCCATAACCGTCATCCCGAACGTAAGTGAGGGATCTTTGTTTTATGGTTAAATTCATGCTTTTATTGTTCAACTCGGAACCACCCAATACACGTCATCCTGCCTGTCTTTTCCATATCTGTCATCCCACCTGTTTTTTCCATATCTGTCATCACGAGCTCACTTGCGAGGGATCTTTGTTTTATGGTTAAAACCTGCTTTTTTGGTTCAACTCGGAACCACTCAATACACGTCATCCCGAACGGAGGTGAGGGATCTTTGTTTTTATCCGTCTTAGAGAGCGTTGAAAATCGCTCCGTGTTTTGCCTATCTTACCGAGCGAATTCGCGCAAACCTACTTTTAATCTTCCGTAGGGGCGGGATAGGTGTCTAATTCCCGCCCGTTCTGTTTCTTTGATCTCTTTGCACACCATTCTTTGCAGGGCTGTGGGCTAACCCGAAGGGCTCCTCCGCCCGATTCCGTGTATTGCCTATCTTAACGAGCGAATTCGCCTGCTTGCGCCTGCACTCGCGGCACAACGTGCCATAGTGTGTGACCAAGCCCGAAGGGCGAGGGCTGGCCATCTTCTCTTGATCTTTCGTAGGGGCGGGATAGGTGTCTAATTCCCGCCCGTTCCGTTTCTTTTACGTAGGGTGCTACAAGAATCGCTCCGGTTCTTTCTCTCTTTGCACTACTTCTCGTAGGGCCGTGGGCTAGGGGGACCGCTTGTGGTCGAAGAGGGGTTCAGGTTGGTTGGCGTCGAGGCAGAATAGCCGCGAATTCACTCGTCTTTGCCAGTAAAAACAGGTAATCTTTCTTTTTCTTGTCCTTGGTCTAGCCGTTCTTATGACCCAGCGAAGGTTCTTAACCCCCGTCCACTCCACAACGAGCACACGCTGCAAGGTCTCCAAAAGTTCGTCACTTGTTATTTACTTGTTCCGTGGAGCATCTCTCTTGGTCAGTAACTCGGCTAATGATTCGATCATATCTCGACGAAATTTTGTTGGAGGTTCAAGGTCCGTAAATATATATTATATTTTTGGCTTTCTGCTTTTCCCGTAGCATCAGGATCAGCGCCTCCCATCTAAATTCCAAAATAAATACTTCTATCTTGCATTTCCTGACCACTCAATATAGAATATACGTGCTAAATAAAGCACTTTAACAATTGAATCGAGCGAAAAATTTTGTAAAACAGCTGCAAATCTGCAAATCTGCAAATGTCAAAAGCTGCTAATAGTCAAAAAGCGAATACTTTGGGGAAATATTTGCGATAAAACTCCTGGAACTGCGCATGGACAATTTGGGTGGGAACCAAAAAACTTATCCCACCCGGTGGTAAAAGAAAAAACTTTGAATCACGTATTTTCAGAAAACAATTTACCTGTCAACGCCTACTGTGCCGGCAATGCAAACTCCAGGACGGTGTTGTTAGTGGCATCGGTCACCCATACATGCCCATCCGCGCTGATGACGACCCCATTGATGATGCCCATTAAGAAAGTGTTGTCAAAACCACCCCAAAGCTGAAGGAAATTGCCGTCCTTATCAAATCGTAGCACGCGCCCGCCGGCTGGGTCGGTAACATACACATCGTCGTTGGCGCCCAAGGCCAGGAAGGGCTTATCCTCCAGAGATTGTGACGACCACGCATCCACATCCCAGGTTTTTTCCGCCGTGAAACTGCCATCAGCGTTAGGCCTGAAGGTGGCAACCCGATTATTCCAGGCATCTGCAATGAAGATACGGCCGTCCGAAGCAATGGCCAGGCCCACAGGTTCGTCCAATTGGCCAAGCTCTAAGCCCCGGCTGCCAAACTGGGTGATGTAATTACCGGTGCTGTCAAAGACCACCACGCGCTGTTTACCGGTGTCGGTTACATAAACGCGATTGGCCTGATCGATAGCGATCCCTCTGGGTCCCCAGAATCCATCAACCTGTCCGTTGACAGTGAAGCTGCCCCATTTTGTCACAAAACTGCCATCCTGGTTAAAAACCTGGATGCGATGGTTCCAGGTGTCGGTGACATAAACCTTGCCGTCCGGGCCCACAGCCACACCCCAGGGTTCATTGAAGCTACCATCCGGCGCGTTGATATCCATAATTCCAGAAGGCCAGCCCCAAGAATTCAGGAACTTACCATCCTTATCAAAGTGCACAATCTGATTATTGCGGGAATCAGCTACAAAAAAGCTGCCATCCGCCGTGATGGCCAAACCGCGCGGCGCATTGAAGGGTTTGTCGTTCAGGTTTGCAACTACTTTTACCGGATCCAGGTTTAGAGTACCTGCCTTGTAGGGATCTTCCTTGACTACTTGGTCTGCTTGTGGGGCCGCTCCGAACTCCCAGAGTTGGGCAGCCAGGTCCTTACGGATGTAGAGGCGCATCGAATTGGAAGGTTCCCAGGTGGCTAGGTTCAGATCGCTTCGGCCGGAAAGGGCAGCATATTCCGTGTAATCACGGTTGAACCAGATTTGCCAAAGTGCGGAGCGCATAGCCGGGTTGACGATTGCATTCTTGATATTTGGCCAATTCCACTGCCTGTAATCTTCTGTAGGCCACCACATGCGTTTGTAGGTGTACATGTAATAGTTGTTGCCTACTACTGGGCCAATCTTGTCAAAGTTTTCCTGCCCAACCATGATGATGGGGTAGTCCCTTAGGGTCTTGGTGATCTGTTTATCGAAGTCATAACGATTATTGAAGTGGCGGGTATACCACTGCAAAGGGTAACGCACATTGTCGTCATAGGCAATTTTGAGAGAGAGGTCACCCGAAACCCGTTTTGAGATGGAAACCAGCTGGTTGTAAACATTCTTCATGTCTTCTGAAGAATGCGCATAGACAAGGAATTCCTTGGCATTGTTGTATTCAATAAAGGCTGCTCTCCACGAGGTGCGGAAGGTTAGTACAGCCAAAATGGAGAAAAAACCCAGTAGCAAGAAGCGACCAACCTGGCTACCTTGCCAGTTTTTCAGCGACTTCCACAATCCAAGGCCAAAGCTAAGAGTCCCGAGAAAGGCAAGTAAAAAGGTGCTGGTATTCTGCAGGCTGACCAAGTCTTTACCTGCAAACGGCGGCTTTGTGCCAAAGAGGGAGCCCAGCATATTTACGAAGGCAATCACAAAGGCAAGGCAGAGCCCAAACACGAGCCAGCTATTTTTTTGTTTGGCTTCTTCCCAATCGATGTTGTGCGCAAGCCATGATAGCGACCACCCGCCAGTCAGGATCAAAGGCATGGTGATGTGGGTGGTAAGCCAAGGCATGCGTTCTCCAGCGGCGGTAAAAGCCAGCAGGCTCATCAACGACCAGTAGAGCAGTAGAAAAGCAGTTGGTAAGCTTTTTGCAGTGACGTAATCTACTTCAGGTTCCGGGAAAACCCTCTGCCAGGTGGTCAAACTTTCATTAGCACTCACGGCTGAAGGCTCTAATTCAAGGTCATCGGGCGAGGCTACTTGCTCATTTTCCAGGAGGGCTTCAATTACACCATCATCAGTATTTGCCTCATCTACCTCAGCAAGCAATTCTGATTCCGCCAAAGTGGGTGAGAGGAAGGGTTCTGAGGTCAGGTTAAAAAGAAGTTTCTTCTTCAGGGCAATCACGAAGGCAGTCAGGGCACCAAGTGCTGGCAGAAATTCGTAAATCGGAATCTGCAGGAAGGCATAATAATACAGCGGTTGAGTGCCGCGTTGAACCTCCTGTTGCGACATCCAGTAACCGAGTGCGCCTTGTAAGCCGATAAAGAAGCCCTGCCCCTGGGTGAAGACTGAGGTGTAGAACACAATGAAAATTGTCCAAAAGATGGCGGCTGCCTTCAACCAAACTGATCGCCACCATTTTAGTCCAAGGAACATTGAGAGCGATCCCAGTACTGAGAGCGAAATCACGGAGCGAACAATCCCCTCAGGGGAGTAATCCTCGGGGTTAAAGCCCAAGACTTTAAGGACCAACGCTCCCAAAAGCGGTAGCACAAGCAGCATTTGCAGGGCGATCAGGTTGAAACTGCGCATTGAGCGTACCTTGTCACCGAGGCCTTTGACCAGGCCGATCAGGGCATACACTAGGGTGGCCAGAACTAATCCCGCTGCCCCAAGCAGCGGCAACCGGGAGGCAAAAAATGAGCTCTGGGTAACTGGTGTGCCCGCACTCAGAAGGTCAGCCTTGGTGGCTTGGGCAATTTCTGGTATGGGGGCAGCGGCTTTGTGCAGCATATAAACGCCCAAAAAGAACACGCCAGCCAAAATTACCAGTTCAAAACCTAAGACAAACTGACGTTTATATTTTTCGTCTGTCCATTTTTGTTTGAGAGAATCAATCAGGAAAAGCACAGCCAGGAAGATACAGGATTCAGCCGTGAAGATGTATGCTGTCGCTTTGTCAGCATAGTGAAATCCGGCGATGACAGCCAGCCAGAGCAGCCATTTTGTTTCGCCACCTTCGAGATAGCGCAAGAAGAGCCAGAGCATGACCACGCCCCAAAAGACAATGAAGATCTCGTTGCGGGTGTAACGGCTATAGAATAAGATGTAGGGAGAAATGAGCATCAGGAAGCCAGCGATGATTGCTCCAAGTCGGCCCAGATAACGCTTCCAGGCAAGAAGTGTGAAGATTACCACCGCGACGCCGAAAACTGCTGCTGGTACGCGAGCAGAAAAATCAGAGTCGCCAAAAAGGGCGTAGGATAACGCCAGCATGTGGAATTGGAAGGGACCGTGCGTAACCGGGTTGTAAACGTATGTTTCAAAGCTGTATGCTGGCACAACGTGGTTCAGTTCATCGTGGGAAATGGTGCGGTCACCTACATCTATGAAACGCGAAAGGACGGCAAGAAGGATAATGAGCCCAACTAGAAGCCTTTCAACTGTCAAGCCAGGCAGCCATTTGGCCACGGGACGGTCCAGCCAGCGCTCTACCACGTCGTTGCGGGTCGCATTGTTTTCAGGGATTTCCAATTCAGCCATTGATCCACTCCGATTAGTATTCATTAACCTTAAAACTATACTGTAGACAAACAAAACTGACAAGTTAACGCACTCCCCTCTGCTCGTTGATGCTGCTATTGGCAAGGCTAAGCTGGGGATGGGATAAAATTAGAACTGTGAATAATATTTGTAAGCTAATGCTTTTGGGTGCGGTCGCGCTGTTGATGGCGGCATGTAAACCCATTCAGCAACAAGTTTCAACGCCTATGTCGTTGGAACTGGATGAATCGGCATTGATCCAGACCTCTGTGGCTCGGGTAACGCTTGAAGCCGCAAAAACACGTCCCCCGGCAATATCAATCCTTAGTCCCACTGAAGCCCCAACCAACTCATCACTTACGGTAATTGGTACTCCAACGCTGACACCAAACGAGTTAATGCCTTCACCGACCCCCGATCTACCCTGTAACCTCGTACAACCCGGGATTCCAATTGATATTAGCATCCCGGATAGTTCCATCCTCTTTCCTGGGCAGGAATTTACCAAAACCTGGCGCCTGATCAATGGGGGTAACTGTACCTGGACGACGCGCTACAAGTACAGTTATTATTCTGGGAATCCAATGGGGGCTCACCAGGAAAATCGATTGATCACTGAGGTTCAGCCCGGCCAAGCCATTGATATTAGCGTTCCATTTATCGCGCCGATTACACCAGGAGAGTACCAAAGCACCTGGTTGATGCAGGATGAAGCTGGGAATTTCTTTGGCATGGGTTTAAACGCCGATATTCCATTTTATGTAAAAATCAGAGTGGAAGCTGCCCCAATAGCTACCATTCAAAATCCTTAACGAGGTGATAATGAATCCACAAGACCCTGAAAATATGCTCGCCTACATCGATGCCCTGCCTGATGACCTGGAAAAAGCCTGGTCGCTTGGTCAGGCCTACGAACTGCCAGAATTTCCCAAGATAAGCAAGATTTGCATCGCCGGGATGGGCGGATCGGCAATCGGCGGGGACATGCTGGCAAGCTACCTTGCCAAGGGCAGTAAGGTACCGATTGTTTCCTGGCGTAATTACAGCCTGCCCGATTGGGCAAGAGGTGAAGACACCCTGGTAATATGCTCCTCCCATTCCGGGAATACTGAAGAAACCCTGAGCGCTTTTGACCAAGCCCTGAAAAGTGGCTGTTCCATCTTGGCATTCAGTACAGGTGGAGAACTTCAAAAACGTGCCAGGCAGGCAGGAAAATCCTGCTGGATTTTTGAGCATTACGGACAGCCACGCACGGCAATCCCATTTGCTTTTGGAATTCTCTTGGCATTTTTGTACCGTAGTGGCCTGGCAGATTTTGATCTGACTGAACTCGATGAGGCAGTCTCAGCTATGAGCACGCAGCGTGAGTTGCTAACCGCGGCCTCCCCTTTGCATCAAAACCCAGCCAGAAGGCTGGCCGGGCAATTGTTGGGCAGGAACGTGATTATTTTGGGTGCTGGTGAGAATGAAGTGATTGCCAGGCGCTGGAAGGGGCAGATTGCTGAATTGGCCAAAGCTTGGGCTGCTTTTGAAGCAATTCCTGAAATGAACCATAATGCTTTGGCAGGCTTGGAAGCCCCTGAGAGCCTATTCGAAAAGACCTCAGCTATATTCCTCCGGGCAAAAATGGACCACCCGCGCAACCAAATCCGTATCGAACATAGCATGCAGCAATTCCTGATTGCTGGGATGGCAGTGGATTCGGTCCATGCTGTTGGAAGCAGCCGCATGGCGCAGATGTGGAGCCTTTTACAGTTTGGGGATTACGTCGCTTATTATCTGGCTTTGGATTACGGGGTGGATCCAACCCCAATTGAGGCTCTTAACGCGCTCAAGCGGAAGTTGGCTTCATAGAGAAAAAAAGGATATCAAAAGTGCCTTAATGAGGCACTTTTGATCTATTTACCACTTGAAAAGACAGTTGAAGGCTAGCGCGATACCAATCAGCAGCAGCGGCAGGCCTATGATAGCCCCGATAATCGTGGCGGTTAGGAATTTGCCTAGCAGGATGAAGATCACCGCCAGGATCAGTCCCACGAAACGTCCACAAAGACTGATGATGAAGAAAGCGATCTTCAGTGGTAGATAAATCGGCCAGAGATACCAGGGTACATTTTTGCGATTTGCGTCTGCAGTCATCTTTAACTCCTTTTGTAACAAATTGATCCTCAGCTTCAGTCTACAATAAATAAAAGACTAACACCCTAGATTTTCTATCGATCAATTCAGATGGCTAAGTAGATTGGTATTGATCTTTTTTGTTGTTATGACCACGCCTGTTCCTGCTTCTTTTTTGAAGAAATTCTGGTATAATTTCGGCTCGCTCGGAGAGGTCGCATAGCTGGCCTAGTGC
>CAYMNM010000062.1:0-12717 GCA_964391795.1 uncultured Anaerolineaceae bacterium
ATTGTTGTCGGATTGGTGAAAGATGCGCCAATCTCGACCTACGACTTGTCCATTAACACCGGATTGGTGAAAGATGCACCAATCTCGACCTACGGCCAAAATTCTACTAGCCCTAAGGTTGAATCGAGCCTATAGGGGGTCTTCTGGCGTAGTTTCTGTAGTAACTGCCGGCATGGCATTCTCAAGGTTGATGGGTGTGGCAATCAGGCGCTTGAACTTCTCCCAGGTCTTTGCCTCTGCCTGGGCATCCCATGTCTTCAAAAAATCAGTGTAAGCCCCCTCACGCAAGGCTTTACGCGAATCCACGAAGGCGTTCAAACCGGGCAAGAGCCTCTTCAAGGGGCCTTCATGGCCAAAATAAGCCCGAATGCGCGCGCGCTCTTCCTCAATGAAGGCCGGCACAAAGGCAATCCATACATCCAAATCGTGCACCAGTCCCAATGCGTCCTGCAGCTTCTTAACCTCGCTGATAAACGGCTTGATGGGGTCCTGGTATAGGTCCTCAAATGCCTCAATGGAATAGCGCAACCGCTTGGCAGAAATGCGCATGGCGTGCAGCTCGGTCACATTGGCCGGGTCGTGGATGTAAACCTCGTGCCTGTACAAATCGTCAAGCTGGGTCTGAATGCCGTCGTAAGCTTTTGCGTAAAGTCCCGGTGAGTAGAGATAAACCGAGCTGGCCTTCTCCGCCAGCGGCAAGGTAAGTTCTGAGAGTTTTTCCAGCACCGCATCCGCCTGGAGCTGATCCATGGCTTCAATTACCGCTGCTTGCATACCAGCGCGGCGCTGTTGGAGGCGCATAATCAATCGTTTATACCCGGGTGAAAGCCTGGCCGAAGCAAACTCTGCCGCGTCCTTAAGCAGGGCTTCCACCTGAACATCCGTATCCCTGGCTTCCCCCAGGGCGCGCGTTACGGCACGGATGTCTTTAGTGATTCGTCGATTGTTCTGCTTATTGAAACATGTGGAAAATAAGGTCAAGGCGCTGCGCATCCGCCGGGAAGCCACACGCATGCGGTGTACGTATTCGATATCCTTGCTTTCGCGTACGCCATCGATTTCCACCTGCATTGCTTCCAGGTGGTGATGGATGATGCGCGAGCCGTAAATACAGATTGTATCGTTCATGGGCTCACCTTGGTGGCGAACTCTATTTAATCGTGTTCTGCCATTATTTTGGTTTCATTTCCTTGGGCAAGCGGTTGTGCAAAAGCTGTGTGATTGGCGTTTTCAGGTCTTCGGTTATCTTATCGATTCTCTGATCCGCGTTGACAGTCACAAAGTTGTATTCCACCGCTAATTCATCAAATTCTTTCATCACAAGGGTTTGATATTGCACAAAGCTATCGTACATATTGTCCGCCAGATGCATGTCCATCCCCGATTCCCAATAGTTTAGGCCGCGGCCGTGCACCAGTCGCGAAACCAGGGTATTCACACTGGCCTTAAGGTAAAGGATAAGGTCCGGGCGCAGGGCCATGCCGTAGAGCTTGCGGGTCCATTCTTTATCAAGACCGCGCATGGCGTTGCGCGCGATGACCGAGTAAAAGTACCGGTCCGAAAGCACAATAAAGCCCGCTGAAAGCGCGGGGATAATCAAATTCTCAAGCCGGTCGGCAAAGTCGGCCGCATAAAACAAGCTCATGGTAATTGGCCCAAGCGTGTGGCCGCTCTTGGCCGCTTCAAGCCCGCTTGAGGTCAGCAACGAGCGCGTGAGCCCGGTATCAGAAACGGCATAACCCTCGGCCTCAAGCCAGTGCCTTAATTCCTTAATTTGGGTAGAGCGCCCAACCCCATCGGTGCCTTCAACGACAATCAGCTTGCCCGGCAATCGCTGAAAGTTGCGGTAAGGAAATCCTGCGCCGTAGTAATTGTTTATGCTCATTTCTTGCTCCCCTTCATTTTGCTTGGAGCCAGTGGGTTTTCCATGATGACAGGCAGTTTATTGGGGTTTTCCAAACCCTCCCAACCCGAAAGTATTTTCTTGACAATCATGCGCACTTTCTTTTGCTGGGTTTTTACCGGCAGCGTGCCATCGATCAGGGTCAAACCAAATTCATCCACCATGCGGTCATATTCACCAAGTATATGGCTCTGGAAAAGCTTGAAACTTTCATCGATATTGTCCGAAAGTTTCAAATCCATGCCAGCTTCGTAGTACTTCAAGGAAGCCCTCGCGCTGTTGATGCGTTCAACCGCGATATCCAGCGGAACCCTAAAGTAGAAAGCCACATCCGGCGCGATGGCAAAGGAATACATGCTTCGCACCCAGTCGGGGTCAACCCCCCGGGACACATCGCGCGCGAAGGCAGTGTAAACGTAACGGTCTGCCAGCACAATCACACCTGCTTTCAGCAAGGGGTATATGCTGTTTTCCCATCGGTCGGCAAAATCTGTGCAGTGCAGAATGCTGAAGGTGGTCGGGGTAAAGGATTTGTCTTTTTTGGCTTGCTTGGTGGTGCTTTTTACAAGCGGACTGCTGTTCCATTCGCTGAAATAGACTGAATACCCCTGTGACTGCAGCCATTTGTAGAGCAGGTCAATCTGGGTTGACTTGCCTGAACCGTCGATTCCTTCGACAACGATTAGTTTCCCTTTTGTTGTATTAGGCCTTAGCACATCCGCTCCTATCCTGAACCTTCATACACAATATTGAACTTGATTATAGTAGAAGCTGCCTACCTTTGCGAGGTACGTAAATATTCAAAAACGCGGGAGATCCCCGCGTTTTTTTCGTTACTGTAATTTAGGCGCGCTCCGCATCCGCCTCGTCAACTTCTTCGTCATCCGTAGTATCGAGCTCTATCAAATCGCCTGTGGCGATGAAAATGATGCGCTCACAAATATTCGTCACCCGATCGGCAGTGCGCTCGAGGTTGTGAATAACCCAGGATACCTGGCTAATGTGGTCGATCGTCGAAGGATTATTGATCATCGTTTCCACTAACTTGCGGGAGACGTTGTTGTAAAGCTCATCAACCTGGTCGTCCTCTTGTGGCAGGGCATACGCTACCTCAACATCCTCGTTGACAAAAGCGCTCAGTGCTCTGTGCAGCATTGAAATCGCCAGGTCAGCCATGGTGCTAATTTCTCGAAAAGGTACGGGAACTTCTTCATCTGCCAGGCGAATGGCCACCTTGGCGATGCCTTTGGCATAGTCTCCGATGCGCTCAAGTTCGGTGATGATTTCAAGAAGAGCCGCCAAAAGGCGCAGATCATGGGCTAAAGGCGACTGGGTGGCCATGAGGATGAGGATGCGATTCTCGATGGCAAAACGTTTGTCGTTGATACGGCCATCGTTCACCACCACTTCCTGAGCAGCTTCAAGATCCCGCCTGCGGAAGGCATCCACAGCGTTGAGAATAGCTTGTTCAACCATACTGCCAAGGATGAGCATTTCATCCTGAACCACTCTTGTCTCACGATCTAAAGTTAACCTTGGCATTTAATCCTCCAAAAATAAGTGCTTGTCAGCTTATTAAATAATCTGGTTGATCAGAAATTAATTGTTTCGTTAACAGCAAGAAGTGTGCCCGGCACTGTATTCATTAACTATAGCACGATCCAGGTTAAGCTTACGCATCCAGGGTTAAAGTTTTCTGTGCAACGAGTAAATGAGCGATTAAGAAGCTTTGGTAGGTGAAGCAATGGGAATGCGGAAAAAGAAGGAACTGCCTTCGCCTTCCACACTTTCAACCCAAATTTCACCGCTATGTGCTTCCACCATGTGCCTGCAAATGGAAAGCCCCAACCCGGTCCCGCCACCTGTCCTTGACCGATCAGCTTTATAAAACCGCTCAAAAATTCTTTTTTGGTCCCTCGGCGAAATTCCCACGCCGGTATCCCGGACTCTAAAGATGACATCCCGGTCGTGCACCCAGGCGCCAAGGTCAATAGACCCACCGGTCGGGGTAAATTTGATGGCGTTATGAATCAGATTGATCAAAACCTGTGCCAGGCGGTCCTGGTCAGCAAAAATCTGCGGCAATTCATCGGGGCAGCCAAGCGAAAGTGTCAGACCGGCACGTTCAGCCTGCAAAGCCATGCGCTCAACCGCTTTCGAAAGCAGGCGGCAGGGTTGAATTCTTTGAAATTCCAAATTCATACGCCCCGCTTCGATGCGCGAGAGTTCCAAGAGTTCGTTGACCATCATGGTAAGGTTGTCAACTTCGGTATCCATGCGCAGCACAAATTTACGCGAAAGCGCCGGGTCGTCCAGCGCCCCGTCCAGCAAGGTCTCGCTGATGGCTTTCAAGCTGGCCATCGGTGTGCGCAATTCGTGAGAAATGTTGGAGATAAAATCCCGGCGCACCCGTTCCAGCTGATGTGTTTTAGTCAAATCCTGGAAGAGCAGCATTGAGCGGCCAGGTAGGCGATCACTCAGAGGAATACCCACCACCTGCAGGTACTTATGTTCAACGCCCATCTCAAAAGCAATCGAGGAGGTCTCGCCCAGCAAGGTTTTTTCCCAGAGGTCGATCAGAGCATGGTGACGCATCACCTCTACAACCGATCGCCCAATCGCTTTGGTTTCGCTGATGTTAAAAATGCCTTCAGCAGCTTTGTTCAACAACTCCACTTTTCCGGAATGGTCCGCCAGCAAGACCCCGTCCGTCATTTGGCTGAGAACGGTGGTGAGCATGACTTGCTCTTTGTTCAACTGGGAAATCTGTAATTCAATTTGATCAGAGGCCGTCAGTAATGACTGATTGAGGGTTCTCACCTCTTCGGTTTGATCAAAATCAACGTTGACATCAATTTCATCAAATTTTGTTTCCCCAAGCGCGTTAAGATTGGCTGCGAGTTTTTGCAGGGATCGGCTTTGACCCGAAAGTCTCGTGCGATGGATAACCAGGCCGACCACAATCCCAAAGAGCAGCACGATAAGGGTATAAGAAAACAGCGGCCAAATTTGAACTTTGGTTTGACTGGCCGTAGATTGCTGCCAGATTTGGCGTTGAATCAGTGGAAGCGCGATTAATAAAGCTACCAAGAGGGCAGCCATCACTGCATAGGGCAGAAAAGCACGCCAACTAATGTGCCGCTTCATGAGCTATCCTTCGAAGCGGTAACCAGCTCCTCTTACCGTGATAATGCGCTGTGGTTTGTCAGGAACGTCCTCAATTTTTTCACGCAGCCAACGGATGTGCACATCAACTGTGCGCGAGTCGCCTACGAAGCCCCAACCCCAGACGCGCTCAAGAATGAGCTCGCGGGTTAGAACGCGGCCCTTGTGCTGGCCCATGAAAGTCAACAGTTCGTATTCCTTGGGTTTGCAGGGCACCACTTCGCCATTGAGGCGCACTTCACGCCGGGTCATATCGATGACCAGGTTGCCAAAGGTCATCAACTTCGGCTGGAAACCTTCCTGGGTGTTGGTATCTGCTTCTTCGCGCATGAGGCGCACACGGCGTAGCAAGGCTTTTACACGGGCAATTAATTCGCGCATGCTGAAAGGCTTGGCCAGGTAATCATCCGCGCCAACCTCCAGGCCCACCACGCGGTCGATTTCATCGTCGCGGGCAGTGAGCATGAGTACCGGTATATTGGTTTCGTGTCTCAGGGTGCGGCAAACTTCAAAACCATCCATACCTGGTAGCATAACGTCCAGGATGATTAAATCTGGCTTTGAAGATCTTGCTAATTCCAAGCCTTGATTGCCGTCCCCCGCAATTTCAACGTTATAACCTTCCTTCTTTAACGAATACGCAACTGTTTCCTGTAGGGAAACCTCATCATCCACAACTAAAATTTTTTCTGCCACACGGACCTCCAATAGCCTTGGTTAGTCTGAATTTCTATTAATAAGAATATCGCTAACTTGTTAACATTCTACCCAAAATGGACGAAAAAAGTGAAGGCTTGTACACCCATTCCAACTGTGCCATAAAAAGCCCGTATAGCTGGTCTGATGCTTATTTGCGACTGCTTTGGTACAATTTTCGGATATTATTAGGAAGTGACTATGAGCAAATCTATCCTCTCAGCCCGCGCTGATTTTCCGATTTTAAACGAAACCGTCAATGACCACCCTCTGGTCTACCTTGATAATGCTGCCACCACTCAGAAACCTGAGCAGGTACTGCAGGCTATGGATGACTATTACCGCCATTACAACGCGAATATTCATCGCGGCAATCACGCGCTGGCCGCCAGGGCTACGCAAGCCCACGAGGAAGCTCGGGCAAAAGTAGCCCGCTTTCTGAACGCTGAAGACCCCAGGCAAATTATTTTCACCCGTGGCACCACCGAAGCCATCAACCTGGTAGCTTATTCTTTTGGCGATGCGTTTGTCCACGAAGGCGATGAGGTTATCACCACCCAATTGGAACATCATAGCAATTACGTGCCCTGGCAGTTGCTCTGCCAACGCAAGCATGCCAAATTCCAGGTGATTCCTTTTAACGAAAATGGCGAACTGGACCTTGAAGTCTTCAAAACACTCTTGAATGAGCGCACCCGCATTGTAGCCCTCAACCAGGTTTCAAACTCTCTTGGTACGGTCAACCCCGTTGAAGAGGTTATCCGGCTTGCTCACGCAGCTGGAGTGCCAGTTCTTGTGGACGGTGCACAAGGGGTTCAGCATCTTGAGCGGGACGTTCAAAAGATGGATTGCGATTTTTACACCTTCAGCAGCCACAAAATGTACGGCCCCATGGGCATTGGCGTGCTCTACGGCAAAGAAAAATGGCTTGAGGCTATGCCGCCTTTCCTTTCTGGCGGGGAGATGATCGACTCGGTAACTGCAACCGGCGTAACCTTCAATGTGCTGCCCTTCAAGTTTGAAGCAGGAACCCCCTACGTGGCTGGTCCAATCGGGCTTGGCGCTGCTATTGATTATCTGGAAAGTTTCGATCTCTCCGAATTGCAGGCTCACGAAGACAGCCTGCTGCAATACGGTCTGGAACAACTCTCTGACATCCCCAGGGTGGTTGTTTACGGCAACCCCAAGCGACGTTCGTGCATCATTCCATTCAATATCGAAGGGGTGAACGCCTACGATGTGGGCGTGCTGCTGGATACACAAGGCGTCGCCGTTCGCACCGGCCAACATTGCACCCAACCCATCATGGATGCCCTGCACATCCCCGGCACGGTAAGGGCTTCTTTGGCAATTTATAATAATCAAGAGGATGTGGACGCTCTCATCAAGGGTATCCGCCGCGTCTTAAAGATGCTAAAGAGGTAGTATGGCAACAATCACAGAAATCGAACAATCTTTAATTGACGACTTCGCGCTTCTTGAAAACTGGGAAGAGCGTTATGACTATCTAATCGAACTGGGCCAGAATCTGGACCCGATGGACCCAGAGCTTAAAACAGATGACAACAAAGTGCACGGCTGTCAATCCAGCGTGTGGTTTGCCATCAGCTGTGAGGACGGTCACATTTCGTTCCAGGCTGATAGCGACTCGCTCATCATTAAAGGCATCGTGGCTATCCTGCAAAAACTGCTTAGCGGGCAGCCCGCCACAGCTGTAGAAAACGCTGACCTGACCATTTTCAACACCCTGGGGCTATGGAAGCACCTTTCTTCACAACGCAGCAATGGCGTTACATCCATGCTCAGCCACCTGAAGGCGGCTGCCATCCTTTGCCAGGGAGGAGAGCAAGAACCTTCTGCGGCTGAGGCAGGAGCCTGATTCGAAACTATCATGAGCGAGCTCAGTTATCGCATGTTCCAGATCGCCGGCGCGCCGGCCGGTCTCTTGGGCATAGAAGAGCTTTTTGGTCAGCTTTTCAGCGAAGGGCTGGACCCGAATGTTGAAGACTTGCGCCAGCGCTTGCTAAAAGGCGTCCGCAAACATAATTTCGTCCCAAAACCAACAGAAAATGAGTATGCCAGCGCGCTTGCTATGGAATACACCCGGTTTTGTCGCAGCAAACAGGCCGGCAAGGCCTGGGAGAAAAAGGACTACGGCCATTGGCGGGGCTACCCGCGGGAACAAATCCCCTGGTTCCCAACCATCGCGCCAGCTCTCTGCAACGACTGCGGCGCCTGCATGGATACCTGTGCTCGGGAAGTCTTTGAGCGTGATGGAAAAGGCAAAATCGTGGTTGTGGAACCCTTCCAGTGCATGGTAGGTTGTTGTTTTTGTAAGAGCGTTTGCGAACCGCACGCTTTGCTCTTCCCTTCGCAGGAGCTTTTAAACAACTACCGCGAAAAGATGTAGTTGGACAGTTCGCAAAGGTTCATCCCTGAACAGGTAAAATAGAAACTATGAATGTTAAGACCCCCCGTATTCTACTGACCAATGATGACTCAATCGACTCCCCCGGCCTCTGGGCAGCGGCTGAAGCGCTTTCAAAGCTGGGCTTTGTTGAAGTTATTTCCCCGCGCGAGCAGCAAACTGCCATGGGCAGGGCCTTCCCGCGCTCGCATGATTTGATCATCCGGCCGCAACCCCTCACCGTGCATGGCAAGGAATGGACTGTTTACGCCATCGGCGGTTCGCCCGCCCAGGCCGTGCGCTATGGCATGCTGGAACTGGGTGAAAAGCCAGACCTGGTGGTTGCCGGCATCAATTACGGCGAGAACATCGCCAACGGCATCACCATCAGCGGAACCGTGGGCGCCGCCCTGGAAGCTGCCAGTACTGGCATTCCCGCCATCGCCATCTCCCTGGAAACTGATCCTGCCCATCATTATGACCTTAGCGACAGTGTCGATTTTGCGACTGCCGGTTATTTTTGCGCCTATTTTGCCGAAAAGATGCTCACTCAAAAGCTGCCTTTTGACGTGGACGTGCTCAAAATTGACGTTCCCGGGGAAGCCACCCCTGAAACCGAGTGGGAAATCACCCGCCAGTCGCGCATTCGTTATTATTACCCCTACGTACGCAAAGTGGCCAGCGAAGGCCAGGGCACGGTCTTTGGCTACTACTCCAGCATTGAGGAGGAAGCGGTGGAAACCGATAGCGACGTCTACGTGCTGGCAGCCAAGCGCAAGGTTTCGGTCACCCCCTTGAGCATCGACATGACCTCCCGGGTGGATTTTGGCCAGCTGAAGACCCTTTTAAGTTAGCACCCCCGCCGATCAACGCCCAATAAGGGGCAGATAAATTTTGCTGTCCCCTCCATCGGGTGGGTCAGAATCTTCTGGAGGGTCATTTGGGTCCGGGTCGCCCTGATCATTTGGATCCCGCACGATCAGGAATTCAGAAAGCGGCAACCCACAGACCTCTTTTGTGTTATCAAACTCATCCTGACTGCAGGCCTGCAGCGTGAGGATATGTCTGCCAATTGGAAAACCCTCAAGTGGGATGACAAAATCGATTGCAGAAGCATAAGGATTGGTGTCCATTTCTTCCCAATCAAACAGCGCTTCTGAATCAGTTCCAGTAGATTGGTCGATGTAATAATGGACTGATGTTATGAGATTATGTTCAGGCTGGTCTGGAATTTGATTCTTTTCCAATATTTCAGCGTGATAACTTACCTCTGTCTGAGTTGATTCGACTATAGTCAGCTTGTCAACAATTGGTCCATAACCGATTTTGTAAGGTTGGGCTGCTGATTTGGCCATATTTAGGAGAACTTGAAGGTAATATTCTGGGTGATTATCCTGAAATCGTGAACACTCCAGAGGTGTGTTGTTGAGTGTTGGGTAAGCACTGAGTTCAAGTGAAGCAATACCATAAGACCTGAACACATAATCCACCGGGTAATCAGGAAAAATATCACCATATATTTTAGGTTCTATACTGCCTTTGAGTTCTAGGTCAAGTACTTTTAGCATCTCAGCCAGTTCGTTCTGCCACCTAAGGGCAGGATCTGTCAGCTCCGACAATTCGGATGGGTTTGGTTTATAAAACCAAGGAATGCGGACCTTACCGATTGGCAGCATAGCAACATCATTGTGTGAGCTGAAATAAACAAACAAATCGTGGGATAGAACGCTGGGAATTTGAGTAGGATCAGGCGAACCTAATTTTGCTTCGAAGTAACTTAAGATAGCTTGCGTTTCAGATTTGTAGCCATCAGGGTCACAACCCTGACTTTCAGGATGTACTACACAAAAATTCTGTTCTAAATCTGTATCATTAAGATTAGTAATAAATGAAACATCATCGGTTTCGGCGACATGCCTTCCATCTGGGTTGGCAAGCAAAATGAGATCAAGTTCCACATTATCCACAATCCAGCGTAGATCCGCATTCGTCTCATATCCTTCCAACAAGGTCTCTGCCAATTGCAGGCCAAGCTCAGGCTGGGAGAAGTCGTTGCCATGCAAACCCGTCAATAGGATAAAGTGCGGTTTGTCCTCATTGGATTTGTTGCCTATTTCATAAGCAGCAATTTGCCTTCCATCAACCGAACTTCCAAGAGGGCTAATCGTTATTAAGTTTGGGTATTGATTAGCCAGATAAACCATTTTTGCCACCAATGAAGCAGCGTCGCGGTAGCAGGGAAAATTGAGTATCGTGCTCTCTGTTGGAGGAAGCGTTTCAGCATGGCTTGGAAAAACTGGTGAAAGTCCCAAACACAGCAAAAATACCAGACTGATAAAAAATCGATTGTGGGAAATCATGCTCCTCCTTGCCCCGGTAAAAAGAAAAGCAACTGACCCTTCAATTTTACCCTGCAGAAGCGCCTTGGAGGCACATTTCCTTCATTTTTATCGACTCAAATGATGTAAGATTTAGGCATCAATATTGGAGCAGAAGATGGCAAGCAAAAATCCACAGGATATGATGGCCGCGATTGCAACAAGCATGGTCTCAACTTCGCCCTTTTTGGAAGAGGCCAAAGCCCCTGGGCAATGCACCAACCACATCATCTTCACCAGCGTAGAACAATTCAGCCCTGACTGCAGGACCCTCATTAAGATGGCCTATGAACAGAATTAAGCCTGAAACCCCGAAAAAAACACCCAATAAACGGAAAAAGCCGCTTGATCAGAAAGCTTTCATCCTTCAGCAACTCAAGCTTTTTGCCATCTTATTCCTGATTGTCGTAATGGGTTTCGGAATATTCGGCTACAGCGTGGCCGGCTGGGAAGGCGCCCAAAACGCTGCGGTCTGGGGTATAGTACTGATGGCCATGGCGCTGCCCGTCATGGGTGTTTTCATCCTTGCCCGCTACTGGGGCGATTTTGCAGGCCGTTGGGGCTCCGCCCGCCGCGGTGAGGATAAGCCTGATCATCAGGAAGAAGAAGACCTACCTCCCTTCAAATTTGATTGAGAAAGTGGAAAATGAGTATCCATGTCTAATAATATCCAGAAAAACGCTGAGAAACCTAAGTCTTTCCGCACTCCCAAGGCACTGTTGATCTACCTGATCCTCTCAATTTACTGCTACCTGATGAACATGCCCGGGGCGGTTATTGGCTACCTGCAGGATCAGTTCCAAATGAATTACACCATGGCAAGCCTGCACTTTTCAGCCTTTGCTGCTGGTATGGTTTTGGTCGGTCTCTTCGGTGGGGCCCTCCTCAGGCGCATGAACCAGTGGAAGGCCGTCGGTTTGGGTTGCCTGGGGATGGGACTGGGCGGCTTGGTCTTGACCTATGGTAATTCTGCCCTACTCACAGTCAGCGGGCTCTTCCTGATGGGCTTGGTTGGCACATTGATCCTGTCGGTATTTCCTGTGGTCATGTCCGATGAGATGGGTTCGCGTAGCGCAACCGGGATTGCTGAGGCCAACGGCTCATCATCCATCCTGGCTGCCCTGGCACCGCTGGCTGTCGGCTATTCCGCGGTCAAATGGGGTTCATGGCGGCCAGCGGTGGTCGTTGCTGATCTGGCCATCCTTGCTCTGGGGGTCTGGTTGTTTTTCTTCTTGTCAACTCCAAAGCCCGCTGCTGCTGCCGGAAATTCCCCGGCAAAGCAAGCTCGTCTGCCGCGAAAATTTTGGGGCTACTGGCTGGCACAGATTTTGGGTGTTTCTATTGAGTTCTGCACCATCTACTGGAGCACCGACTACTTACGAAAAGTCTTTTTACTCGATCAAGCTTTGGCCACACAGTTGGTCAGCCTGTTTTTGGCCGGAATGGTGGTCGGCCGTTTTGTTGGAGGTAACTTGATCCAACGCCTTCGCCCTCAAAAGGTACTCATCGGTACTATCCTTGTTGGGGTCTTTGGTTACGGCCTCTACTGGCTGCAGGGCAACACAGTTGTGGCTCTCGTTGGCCTTTTTGTTCTGGGGCTCGGCGTATCCATGCTTTATCCATCCATCTTGTCATTGGAACTTGAAGTAGCTGGGGAGGAAAAGAAGCAGGCAGGCTCGCACGCCACCCTGGCCAGTGGCCTGGCCATCCTGCTGCTGCCCTTCGCTTTGGCAAGCCTGGCCGACCGCATCGGCATCCAATCTGCCTTTGGCATCATCGCGGTGCTTTACGTCTTGCTCTCTCTTACACTGGTCATTACCCGGCGGATGAAGGAGAGTCCATCACCTACGTTAACTTCAACCGTAAAAATATCAAAAGAAAAATTGGAGGTCAGATGAAAGTCTTATTTATTGGTGGGACAGGCATTATCAGCTCAGGTTGCGTCAAACTGGCGCTTGAACGCGGAATGGATGTGACTTTGCTCAACCGCGGTAAGTCTTTCCGTCCAACACCCGCAGGCGCAAAAATTATCGAAGCCGACATCCGCGATTTTGACGGTGCAAAAAAAGCTCTGGGGAACAGAAGTTTTGACGTTGTGGCTGAATTTACTGGCTTTGTGCCCGAGCATATTGAAACTGACCTCAAGCTTTTTAGTGGTCGCGTTGGGC
>CAYMNM010000063.1:0-1068 GCA_964391795.1 uncultured Anaerolineaceae bacterium
CGGAAATTGAATAATTTGTTTGTGCATTGGGGTAACGCACTCCGTCTTGATAAAGTTCGACAGATACTGAACTTATTGTTCCTGGTGGGTTAGTTGTCCATTCCTTATTGAGAGTTAAGTTTACAGATTCAACCACTACGTCAAATCCGACGGGTTCATCCTGTGTACCTATATTAAAGCCGCCAGCAGCATTACAGTTGTTATGAGCGCAAACCCAAATCTGATTATCATCTGGATATAGATCCTCTAAATCAAAGGAAATAATGATCCAATTCTCGTCTTGCCCTGGACTCAAAGGAGGAAGTGAATATGAACCCCCACCCGTGATTACCAGGGGATCACTATTGCATATTTCTACCAATTCACCTGAATTACCGTTTAATTCTTCATCCTTATATTCAAAGCCAGCAGTTATTGCCAAAGCAACATAGTATTTGTTATTACTGACCCACATATACTGCATCGATGTTTTGTCATTTGTTGATTCTAATTCTGCGGAAGTTACTACATAACCGCTATCAATTGAATAACTCTGACAAGATCCAACTGTTGGAGTAGGCTGCGCCTGTAGTGCCCGAAAAACAATAGGTTGAAGGGTCACTGTCAACCCGTCGACCGTGCTGGTATAGCCTTCTGGGTCTTGAGGATTACCTTTTTCGTCGGTTACCGACACAGTGTAGGTAATGGGCTGACCTTCAGAAGTCTTTGTTGGCAGCGCCGGCCAGGTTGCTTGAGTTGTGCCGGTCTTGACCTCAAGAATTTCTGCTCCCTCGACAAAGGCCTTGGTTTCACCGACAATTTGCCAAAGCTGCAACCAGATGCTGGGGTGGTCTGTCAATTCGTCTTGCCAGGTTACTTTGGCGATAAGATCAGCCACATCTTCTGATTTCTCAGGCTTTTGCTTCGATGTATCAAGCATTTTTTGTTCCAAGGAATCGGTAGGCTCAACGGTCTGGGTTGGTTCAGGGGTTGGGGAAGGCTCAGGCACTGCTGCCGGTTCATCAGTCGAGGTCGGTTGTGTAGGCAGGTTCGGGTCTGGTGTTTGGCTAGGTTCAGGCGTCGATGAAG
>CAYMNM010000063.1:1168-12499 GCA_964391795.1 uncultured Anaerolineaceae bacterium
TGTCAGGCTTGGTTCAGGCTCCTGGCTTGTTTCAGGGGTCAAACCAGGTGTTTCGCTGCCACCACTGCCAGTCTCAAGTGTGCTGGCACTCTGCATCGGCGCTGAAAACGAATCTTCCCCATTTAGTCCAGGCTCCGGAGTCTTTTGCTCAGGAGGCAAACCCTCCTCAGAATCAGCAGTAACTTCAGGCGTAGCAGAGCTGTAAGAAACTATAGTTTCGGTAGGCGGAGTTGCACTTTCAGTTTCCGCCCCATGCAGCGAGGCAGCAGTAACCGCGCCTACACTATTGAAGACCGCGGAAAATAGAATCAAAATTATCATTAAGATTGAGACGAATTTGTTGGTGGACATGACCATAAATTCCCTGGCTTTCATATTTATACTTATAGCAAACAATATCTGAATATCTGGATAAGTTTATGTTTCCATCTCGTTAGTGTCAAGGCATATTGACACTTATTTTACGCAATTTAGTAAACTCGTATGTATTTTTATGAATGTTAAGTGTATTTACGCGCCAATTGTGAAGACGCTCCAAGCGATACCAGATTAGGGACCTCGACATAGAATGCCGTATAATTTTTGAAACGTTTAGTTGGAGGAATTGTGGACCTGAACAAGATGCTTGAGAAATATGCGGACGTGATTGTTAATATTGGATTGAACATCAAGAGCGGAGAAAAGCTTGCCATCCGTCTGACTGAGGAAGCCCTGCCCCTGGCGCGGCTAGTGGTCAGAAAAGCTTATGAAAAAGGCGCTCTGAATGTGCGCCTGGACTTCATGGATGACCAAATGACCCTGGACCGCTACCTTTACGGAAGCGACGAAGTTTTCGACTACCTACCCGATTACGAAGTGAGTTATCGTGAGGCAATCTACAAAGACGGCTACAACGTGCTCAACCTGGAGACGCCCAACCCTGAGCTGCTCAAAAGCGCGGACCCCAAGCGCATTGCCCGCTGGCAAAAACTGGCCGGCATGAAGTGGAAGCCTATCATCCATTACACCATGCAGAACGAGGTCAAGTGGTGCGTTGCCGGCGTGGCTGGCCAGGCCTGGGCACAGGCAGTCTTCCCTGAGCTGCCATCCAGCGAAGCCATAGAAAAACTCTGGGAGTACATCTTCATGGCCGAACGCATCGACCAGCCGGACCCCGTAAAAGCCTGGCAGCAACACGATGCAAGTCTGAAAGCCCATAAAACTTTCCTCAATAAGGCGCGCTTTTCCAAACTCCATTACCAAGGCCCCGGCACGGACCTGCTGGTATGCCTGCCCAAAAACCACATTTGGGAGGGTGGTTCATCCATTAGCCAAGGCGGGGACGTCTTCTTCCCTAATATCCCTACCGAAGAGGTCTTCAGCATGCCAGATGCCGATCATGTAGATGGCGAACTGGCGGCCACCATGCCGCTTTCAGTGCGCGGTCAAATTGTGGATAAGTTTGGCTTTACCTTCAAAGACGGTAAAGTGATTGCGCATTTCGCTGGTACTGGTAAAACAATCCTGGATGATCTACTGGCGACCGATGAGGGTTCCCGGCGCTTAGGCGAGGTTGCCCTGGTGGCTGCCAACTCACCCATCTCCAACACAGGGCTGCTTTTTAAAAGCACGCTTTTTGATGAGAATGCGTCCTGCCACTTTGCCCTGGGGGCAGCCTACAGTGAAAATCTTGAAGGCGCAACCAACCGTAGTGAAGAAGAAAACCGTAAGTTGGGCATGAACAATTCCGTCATCCATGTAGATTTCATGGTTGGTTCAAAAGACGTCACCGTCACTGGCATCCAGGAAGATGGCACACGCATTGTCTTACTCAAAGATGGCGATTGGAAAATTTAAATGAAAGAAAAGCTCTTAACCCGCCCGAAACACCGTCAACTTGCCAGCACTTTATTTAACCAGACTTGGGAATTTCTGGATAAAACTCGGGATGAATCCGAAAACCAACAAATGCTGCTATGTGCTTATGCTTCCTGCTATCACTGGTCGCAATGCGGGGCTGAGCTTGAGCAAGCCCGGGGTGAATGGCTAATCTCCCGGGTGCACTCCGTTTTGCATCAGGGTGAGGCAGCCCTCTGGCATGCCGAGCGCTCTCTCAAGATTTGCCTAGAGAATAAGATTGGTGGTTTTGACCTGGCATTTGCCTACGAAGCCATTGCCAGAGCGTATGCTACCTCTGGAAGGTTCCCGGAGAGCCACACGGTAGCTGCCCAGGCGAGAGAAGCAGCAGAAAACATCGCCGAGGTTGAAGATAAGGCTTACACCCTTGGGGAAATCAACACAATCCCCAAAGAGTAACCTGAGCAATTCTAATCAGTTCGAATGAACTCTGAACAAGACCTTACAAGCCAGTAAGATACTTAGCTTGCTGCCAAAAAGCTTAACATTAAAAGCCTGAGCCCGCATTTCGTGGGCTCAGGTATAAAATATTCCAAAATCTTGCTGATGCTTAACGATTGAAATCAAGAATCCCAGAATGGCTCAAATAGAAAAAGGCCTTTTCGATCGAGTGTAAAAACATTTTTTGAATTGCTAATAGATATATTCACCCATCGTAATGCCAAGATTGTCGGTAAACAGACTAAGTAATGATCAGTCATTGAGGTCAATCACCGTCAAATCCCAAATGTCACTCAGAATTAATGTTTTCCCGGAGTATTCTATAGAACCACTATCGCATGAAAAGCTGGCTTCAGGGATTTCTTGCTCCTCGCCAGTATATGGATCAATAAAAATTAATGACCCATAGTTGCTGGTTATTAATTTGCCATCAATGATTCCGCAGAAATCTCTACTTTTTCTTTTCCAGCCTTGCGTTCCAGATTGCTGATTGATTGCAAAATAAGTGAGATCTGAGCCCTTGACAACTACGATGTCTTTATAAGTTAAATAAGTACGCCATTGACCTAACTCAGTCTCATCGTCCTGCCAAAGAATTTCACCAGTTTCATAATCAATCCCTTGCAAAATACCCACCTCATAGTAATTGACAATCAGGCCGTTTTCGCTTAAATATGTGTAGCTCCGCCGCTCTGGAACAATTCTATTTAATAATTGTCCGGTTTTTCTATCGTAAATAAAATAGTGTGATATTTCTGAATCATATTTTTCTACATTACAAATTAAATAACCCTCGCGTAGGTAACAACCACTAACCCTTCCGGGTCCATCCACGCTACCCAATCCAGCTGGAAAATTGTTTACTTCTGAAAGGCTCCCTCCCCAAATCAAATTGCCCGCTGCCATATCAACCGCAAGTAAATCTTGGATCAAGTCGTGATTCTCATAAGAATAATGCTCATGCCACAAGTAAAGAATATTTTTGTCAACATCAATTTCTAAAATATCCAAATCATGTCCATCGTTTATCGTAGGTTTTTCGATCGCCCAGGTAATATTTCCATCTGCATAATTTACACCTACGACTGAATTATTGGGATCGTCCATTGCAATGAAAAGATTGTCAGAGTAATAAAAGGGAACATAATGCTCATTCAGCGCTGAATCTGCTTGGATGAGTTCATAATCACCAGTTGATTCGTTGATCTGCAGAAGCCAGAATTTTGAATCTCTTGAGCTGTCGTGAGTTCTAATAATCATGACAAATCTATCGTTTTGTTTGTGCATGAGTGGCGTGATTTCCAAATAGGTGTTTTCATCAAAAAGCATTTCCAGAATGATTTTCCAACTCACTTCACCTGATTCCTTATCCAGACCATAAACTCGATTTTCTGCTGTAAGGACGAACACAGTCTCCGAACCAACTGCTACAACGTAACCACTGATTTCCGACATCCAATTTTCACTGCCAGTCAAGGAGTCTACAGAAATAATCCCCGGTCTCCCAGAGGGAAGATAAAACGATAAGTCATCAAAAGCGTATCCTCTTCCAAAAAAATAATGTTGAGAGTGCGCCATTTCAGTAATTGTCGGCAATAAGGGTGAAGAAAACCTGTTAGTTTCTTCCTGGTCACTGTTGAGGCTAAAAGTTGAAAAATCCGAAATCCAGCGAACTTTGCCAGCTAAGTGGTCGTCTTCTTCCGCAGTTATCGTTTCAGTTAATTCGACTGCATCCGTTTCTACAAACGATGTTTCATCAGCAATAGGTGATTCTGTTTCGATTGCAGGGGTTTCGGTAGGATTAACCTCAACGGTATTTTCAATATTTGGATCTTGTGTTGCAATAGCTGGAGTGGTTTGTAGTTCAGTATTCGCGCAAGCAACTAATACCGTTGATAGTAAAACAAGAAGCAGAAACGTCTTTTTCACAATTCCTCCTAATGCTTATTCTAGCGTTAATTATCTCCAGAACTACCCTAATCCAAATAGTATTATATTGTTATTGTTGGTTGTTTGGTGAATAACTACTAAGGGAAGGCTTTTTTAGTGAATTACTCCTAAAGAGATGAAATAGCATTTTGTGAGTATCCGATTCAAAAATACTATTCGATCCTATTTGAAATCACAAAACATGATGCTGAAGGGGCCAATATTTACTCAAGAAAAGTCTGTTAACTACTGGGCTTAAGTAAAAAAGGTGCAGTTCAAATGAACTGCACTTTTTTTGTTTCAAGAGAGTTTATATTTTTTCTGCAACTTCGCGCAGCGCCAGGCCGAGGAAGTCCTCCACGTCCATGGCGCCAGGGTTTTCACCGTTACGCCGGCGTAAGGCCACCTGGTTGGCTTCCATCTCGCGGTCGCCAATCACCAGCATATAAGGAATCTTCTGGTTTTGCGCGTCGCGAATCTTCGCGTTCATGCGTTCCGCGCGTTCATCAACGACTACGCGCAAGCCAGCTTTGCGGTACTTTTCAGCGACTTCTCTGGCAAATGGCATGTGCCGGTCGGCAATCGGGATGATGGCCACCTGTTTGGGGCTCAGCCAGGCCGGGAAGGCACCGCCGTAATGCTCGATGAGCACACCAAAGAAGCGTTCCAATGAGCCCAGCAAAGCACGGTGCACCATATAAGGCCGGTGCGCCTGGCCATCTTCACCAATATAGGTCAGGTCAAAGAGTTCCGGCTCGTTAAAGTCGAACTGAATGGTCGAAAGCTGCCATTCGCGGCCAAGGGCATCGTTGACTTTGAGGTCGATCTTGGGACCGTAGAAAGCGCCGCCACCCTTATCCACCTTGTAGGGAACCTGCATCTTGATGAGCGTTTCTTCGAGTGCCTTTTCCGCGCTATCCCACTGCTGCTGGTCGCCAACGGATTTTTCGGGTTTGGTGCTGAGGTAGGCGTTGATTTCCTTGAAGCCGAAGGTCTTGAGCATGTCGATGCTGAACTGCAGCACAAAGGCAATTTCATCCGGCATTTGGTCTTCTCGGCAGAAGTGGTGGGCGTCATCCTGGGTAAAGCCACGCACGCGCATCAGGCCGTGCATCACGCCAGAGCGTTCGTAGCGGTAGACGGTGCCCTTTTCCGCGTATCGGATGGGTAGGTCGCGGTAAGAGCGCAAATTGGTTTTGTAAATGTTCAGATGGAAGGGGCAGTTCATCGGTTTGAGGTAGTATTGCTGGCCATCGATATCGATGGGCGAATACATATTTTCTTTGTAAACTTTCAGATGACCACTGGTTTCCCAGAGCGTTGAGCGGCCGATGTGCGGCGAATAGACCAGGTCGTAGCCGTTTTGCAGGTGGGCATCCTCCCAGTAGCGTTCGATGAGGTGGCGGATCATACCGCCGTTGGGGTGCCAGAGCACCAGGCCAGCGCCTACTTCTTCGTTGGTGCTAAATAGATCGAGTTCCTTACCCAGCTTGCGATGGTCACGCTTTTTGGCTTCTTCCAGCTTCCAGAGGTACTCCTCAAGCTGGCTGGGTTTTTCCCAGGCAGTGCCATAAATGCGCTGGAGCATGGGGCGTTTTTCGTCGCCGCGCCAGTAAGCCCCAGCCACGTTGAGCAGTTTGATAGCATTGGGATTGATTCTGCCCGTGTCGCTTACATGAGGTCCGCGGCAGAGGTCGGCAAAATTGCCGCTTTTATAGATGGTGATAGGCAGTTTTTCGGCCACTTCGTTACCATCATCATCCACGTTGCCTTTTTCCAGACCATCTATGAGCTCTAGTTTGTAGGGCTGGTCGTTAAAGAGTTTTTTGGCTTCCTCAGCGCTTACTTCTTCACGCACAAAGTTTTCTTTGCTCTTGATCAGCTCGCGCATGCGCTTTTCGAGGTCTTGCAGATCATCCATGGTAAGCGCGCGGGGCAGGTCAAAATCGTAGTAAAAACCGTCATCAATGGCCGGGCCGATCGCGAATTTGGCATTTGGAAACTTCTCAAGCACAGCCTCTGCCATCACGTGCGCGGTGGAGTGGCGGATGCGATAGAGTTGCGAGCTTTTATAATCTACATTTTCGTTTGACATTGTTCCTCCATTTTTGAGCTATTGCTCAGATAAAAACTTAAAACAAAAAGACCCGTCGCCCTGGGGCGAGAGGTCTCTCACGCGGTTCCACCCAGATTACACCCGTAGGGGTGCATCTCTTCTGCCGATAACGGGGCTGCCGTTTACCTTACTTGGCCAAAGCCTTTCTGGTTCAAGCTGGTGGGTGGTTTTCAGCTGTTTTAGCAGTTTTCACTGGCCTGCCTCACTGGTTTTTGGGCTTACTCGTCCCACGTCATAGCTATTGATTTAGTATAACCATAATAAGATCAAAATCAAGAAGCAATCCAATCTTTTTTAAAGGTTTTTTCCATATCTGTTTGAAATTTATTGCTCATTTTTGATAAGAATTATTCAATCAAATCTTTCTTCCCCCGGCCACTGATAGCCGCAGGCAAAGTTATTGGCCACCCTCCATGCTATAATCAAAAATCACCTTAATTTAGGATATGCTGATGACCGATCAAAATCCGCTTGATCCAGAAAAAATGGAACAAGGCAAGTCTCTCGCCAAAGTACTGTTTGGTTTCAAAGAATCTGAGCTTCAGAAGCTCTCTGGTGATAAAAAACAAGCACTAAGAAACCAGTACGCCTTATTATCAGATGATGAGTTCCATAATGTGATTGTGCTTGTGCTGGATGCTAAAGCCAGGCAAAAAAAGATGATTGACTTGCAGATGCTACCCAAGAATCTGACCATCATCCTGATTGCCCTTCTAACCTGGTTGATAAAGGACTGGAAAATTGCCTTGATTTTGGGTGTGTTCTCCCTGTTTTCTCTAATCTTTTTTTCAAGCACTTTGAATCCCACCAAATTAACCAAACTCACTAATGTATCGGGATGGTTAAGTTACCTGGCAATAATTACATTTGGATATTTCTTTTATCACTCGGGCAGCAAGTGGAATATCGCGGTTCTCGCCGCTGTTGGGCTCTGGGCAGGATCGCTACTGGCCAGTTGGATTGCGCGTCTCTTTCTTGCCAATCTACAAAGGGTCAGTAAACCCAATTAATCTGTAGCTATCCATTTGAATATATTAGCCGTCGATAAAGGAATTTTTCGATTCCATTCTTCTGCGCACTCAGACTGCAGACGGGTCCACGTAGTTGAGCGGCTCACCAGCCAGTTGCGTAAGTTCTTCTACAAGCAACTGTGTTTTGTGGGCTTCAAAACCATCTGTCTGGGGAGTTTGGCGTGTCCTCACACAATCCAAAAAGTGAGTCACTTCCCCATAAACACCGCGTTCAACCAGTTGAGACTTCCACTTACCTGCCCTTTCAGGGCCAAAATATTTAATCCCATCGCCATCGGTGTAAGTCAGATCCCTGAAGGCATTAACGGAGACTGTTTTGCCTGCACCCTGAATGAGGAGAGACTCTTGCCAGGCACCTGATTCCAGGAAGGTTTGGATGGAAGCATATCCACCGCTTGAAAGGCGCAAGAGACTGATGGCAGACTGTAATTTTCCTGCGGCAAAAGTTGTGTAAGTATGCAATGGCGTTGGGTTTGGGTCAAAAAAACGCAGTAAATCGATCTGATGAATTGTGTCATCCAGATACTGCGTGAAAAGGGAAGCGCTCGGTTCATTGCGCCTGCTTTTCATGAGCGTGATTTGCTGAATTTCCGCAGGTTGGAAATAACTTTTCGCTTGGATGAAAAAATCAGCATAGCGACGATTGTACCCAACCATTAAAACGCGGTTATTCATTTTTGCTAATTCAGCCAGCTCTTTTGCTTCAGACGCAAGCACAGTGGCGGGCTTTTCAAGGTAAACGTCCAATCCATTCTTGAGGAGTTCCGAGGCAATCTGAAAATGCGCGCTTGTGGAGGCAAGAACCAGGCAGGCATCCGGGCGGCTGTCAATTACTTCACTCAAGCAAGTAAAACCTTTTGGGACTGACCAGCGAAGTTGAGCTTTATCGACAGAGGCCCGGGAACGACTCATCACCGATTCCAATTGCACATCTTCCATCGTCTTAAGCAGTGGAAAGTAGGCTTTTTGCGCAATGTTCCCCACACCTATTATTGCTAATCTCATCAGTTCCTCCATGCAATAAACGCGGAATCTCAGCCTACCCATATCCTGATTGCCAGGACTGACAAAGAAACCATCAAGATAAACTATTAAAAATCAGCAAATTGGAACTTCGCTGATTAGAGATAAATCTAAATACCCTCTCCGTCAAAGCTTTCATCGACCGCGGAGGTCTCAATTTTCTCCATGAAAATTACCTGATCCTTGCCCTTTTCCACGATGGATTTGGCCATATCCTGTAAGCTACCCTCGTCCAGGCGCATGAAATTGGCTTCAACCAGCATGCCCAGATTTGTACCGCAAATAACCGCCAGGTCGTCCCTGCCATGCGCAATGGTATACGCGGATTTGAAGGGGGTTCCACCTACAAGGTCGGTAAAAATCAGTACGCCTTGCGTATCCTTGAGTAATTCATCGATGGCTGCCTGCAGCTTCTGCGGTAGTGCATCAATAGACTCTTCCTCCAAAAATTCAAGCGCAATGTAATGCTCCAGTTCACCCGCAATCATCTTGACTGAAGTCGTGATTCCTGGGGCAAAGGCGCCGTGTCCAACAACGATCATTCCGTACATATCCACCACCTTCCTATATGCTCTAAGTTGTTATTGCCCAAGCAGGGCTGATTTTTTGAGATCTTCGATAATTTTTATACCGGAGCTTGTTCCAATGCGGGTAGCACCGGCTTCAATCATGGCCAGGAAGGTCTCGACATCCCTGATTCCGCCGGCTGCCTTCACTTGAATTTGGGGGTCGCATTCCTGACGCATAAGGCGAACGTGTTCAAGCGTAGCCCCAGCCGGCGCAAAGCCTGTCGAGGTTTTGACAAAATCAGGCTTTGCCTGATTAGCCAAGTGACATAAAGAGGCGATTTCTTCCAATGAAAGATAGGCCGTTTCAAAAATAACCTTGGAGATTACTTCATGGCGGCGGCAGATTTCAATAACAGCCCCCATCTCATCGAGGGTGTACTGCTGGTTACCTTTTTTTACCTCGGTGAGGTTGAGCACAAAATCAATTTCCTGGGCACCCTGGTTGATGGCATCCTGAGCTTCGTAGGCTTTGGCAGCGATCGAAGTCTGACCAAGCGGAAAGGCAATAGCCGCGCCTGTATGAACAGTTGTACCACGTAGAAAATCTGCGCAGAAGCGTGTTTGTACCTGGTTGATAGCTACCATACAGAAGGAGTAATCCAATGCTTCCTTACAGAGTTGAACCATCTGCTCTTCAGTTGCGTTGGGTTTGAGGTTGGTATGATCTATTAGCTTGGAGTATTCTTGAATTTTCATTTTAACTAAACCTGCCTTAGGTCTCTGATTGTGTTTGCGTAATCTTTGCCAGGCCTGAAAAGGCTACTGGTTCCCAGTATGAAACCATCAACGCCCTTCTGATGGTAACGTGCAAGAATTTCGGATGAAATAGCCCCATCCATCATAATGCGATAGGAGAATCTCTGTTTTCCAGCAATAAACTCTTCAATTTTGGTCTGGGTATGGTCGAGAAAGGATTGGCCCGCAAACCCGGGCACCACCGTCATCATCAAAACGTAATCTACATATGGCAAAATATCCTGAAAGTAACTGTAAGGGAATTGGGGGCTGACTGCAATACCAGAGGCTACATCGCGGCTTCGCATATAGTTCAAGGTATCAATGATGCGATTATCAGTTTCCGGGTGAACATAAATAATATCAACACGTTCTTCTATTAAGATATCGACATAATTTCTTGGGTTGGTTACCATGAGGTGAGCATCCAGCGGTTTGGTGCTGTGTTTACGGATTGTGGTTAGATCCTGCCTGCCCATGGCAAAGTTGGGCACAAAATTGCCATCCATAATATCAATGTGAAACATATCGATGCCTGCGTTCGAAAGGGCAATGACATCATCTTTCAAAGCATCGTAATTACCACACATCATAGAAGCACTTAAGATCATTTTGTTTTCACCTCATTTTCACGAAATAATAAGTACCTAATCATAACCCGTTGGCAAAACTTTCCGCGAAAAACATTTAGATCCTTTAGAAAAAAAGAAGGCTATGGTGTAGATAGCCTTCTTTTTATTGAACATCAACTTGCTTGTTTGCTCTTATTGTAGAGCTTGTGTTATCCCAAACGGGTTAACTTAAAGGATTCCCAAGAGTGCCAGCAATACAGCAGCCACGATAACGCCGAGGATCACTTTCACTACAGAAACCTTTTTGACCTTCAGGAAGTAGTAAACCAAGAAGACAAACCCCAGGGGCAGAATGTTCTTGAGGATTGTGTCGAAGATGCCCTGTACCGGAACGGTACCAAAAAGGAGTAAATCTTCTGGGAAGCGCAGGCTAACATAGGTCGGGATCAAACCGCCGATGACCATGACGCCCAAAATACCGGCTGCCTTGGTGATAGCCGCGCCGCTTTCCTTGAGGATAGACAACGAGTTAAGGCCTAAGCGATAACCCAGTTTTCCGAACCAAATTCTGGAAATGGCAGCAAGGAACCAAATTACAGCAAATACGATGGGACCAAGCACTGAACCCTGAGTGTTGAACGAAGCGGCAATGGCTGCCGAAACGGGGAGTAGTGTAAACCAGAAAATGGCATCGCCCAAGCCGGCAAGCGGTCCGAATAGACCGGTGCGCAGGTTTTGAATCAGGCTGCGTTCTTCTCCACCTTCTTCCAGCGATAAAATCAAGCCTTGCAGGAAGGTGATCATATGGGGTTCTGTATTGACAAATCCCATATTATTGGTCATCGCGGCGGCAATTTCTTCAGTTTGATCGCCATAGATTTTTTCAAATCCAGGAATCATGGCTGCGGTAAATCCACCAGCCTGCATACGCTCAAAACTGAAGCCCGACTGGGAAATCATCGAAAGCCAGCCAAGGCGATTGAGGTCTTTGTTCTCTAACTTATTTCTAGATACCATCT
>CAYMNM010000064.1:0-12427 GCA_964391795.1 uncultured Anaerolineaceae bacterium
TGACAAACTAAGAATAGTGTTCGTTTCGAGAAGTATTAAAGCCAACTGGGTGTGCTTTTGGTGCTTAGGTGAGGGCTCGTAACCTGGTTTTTTGTGGCGCAGGCGTAGGACGGGATTGACCCTCATTTGATCAATTCGCCGAACAGGAAAAACGAACACAATACTTGTAAATCTAACCTGTCGTCTAAATCTGTTGTCGGTGGATTGGTGGAAAACGCACCAATCGCACCCTACACAGGACGCCTACTGGATGATTTCTTGATCAACACAGATCCCTTCTACCGTCGGGATGACAAGCGAAAAATATTAAGAATTTTATGAAGAAAAGAATTTATACCCGCAGGGGGTTTGTGTTGTCGGCGGATTGGTGAAAAACGCACCAATCGCACCCTACGCAGAATCTACTACCGGACGATTTCTTGATCAACATAGATCCCTTCTACCGTCGGGATGACAAGCGAATAATATTAAAGATTTTATGAAGAAAAGAATTTATACCCGCAGGGGGTTTGTGTTGTCGGCGGATTGGTGAAAACGCACCGATAGCGCTCTACGCGAAGTTGCGATGCTGGAGATTAAACACATCAGTCCTCAGGTAATAAAAAACCATCGCACCTTCCGAAACGCCATTTTATTGCATTTTGAGCGTTTATTAATGCAAACACGCAGACACCTACCACGGCACTATCCTTCACGCCTTAATTGACTTATGGGCGTTTTTCAAGGATAATGATGTAATAATCTGGATCGCGGGCATAGAACGCCTTCGTTTACAGATTCGAATTCAATAGAACAGGAAAAGAAATGCAAGACCCTTCAACCGACAAAAAACGAACAGGGGTAATCAGCCGGCTGGTTGGTGTTGTCGTGGATGTTGAGTTTGAATCGGGCGATTTGCCAGAAATTCACAACGCTCTACAAGTCAAATTTCTTCGCAGCAATGGCCTCACGCTTGAAGTGCAGGAACACGTGAGCCCCAACACGGTACGCGCCATTGCCATGGGTCCAACAGCAGGCCTCCGCCGCGGCTTAACAGTCATTGATCTGGCTGAACCAATTAAGGTTCCGGTGGGCCGGCAAACCTTGGGCCGGCTATTTAACGTACTTGGTAAACCAATTGATGGGGGACCCGAGATTATTAGCGAGGTCCTTAGCCCAATCCACCGCAAACCGCCAGCCATGAAA
The DNA here is from genome assembly GCA_964391795.1 of uncultured Anaerolineaceae bacterium. Taxonomy (GTDB): domain Bacteria; phylum Chloroflexota; class Anaerolineae; order Anaerolineales; family Anaerolineaceae; genus Mesolinea. The sequence goes on from CAYMNM010000064.1 coordinate 1,186, forward strand.
GACCAGTCGGTCTCTAAAGAGATAGTGTCCACCGGCATTAAAGCCATCGACCTCCTGACCCCGTTCCCAAAAGGGGGCAAAGTAGGTTTGTTTGGCGGCGCTGGGGTAGGCAAGACTGTGCTGATGCTCGAATTGATGAACAATACCATCACCAAGAGCAGCGGTATCGTGGTCTTTGCAGGGGTGGGCGAACGCAGCCGCGAAGGTAATGATATGTGGCTGGACATGCAGCGTTCTGGGTTGCTTGACTCCACCATTCTTGCCTTTGGTCAAATGAATGAACCTCCCGGAGCACGTTTGCGCATCCCTTTTACAGCGTTAACCATGGCTGAACACTTCAGAGATCAAGAACAGCGCCCGGTTTTGATCTTTATTGATAACATTTACCGCTTTATCCAGGCTGGTTCTGAGGTCTCAGCTTTACTTGGCAGGCTGCCCAGCGAGATGGGTTACCAATCTACGCTTGATTCCGAGATGGGCATGTTGCAGGAACGGATTACCACGACCAGCAACGGTAGCATTACCTCGGTGCAAGCGGTTTACATCCCGGCAGATGATGTGACTGACCCAGCTGTCGCGGCAACATTCTCACATCTTGATGCCACCACTGTGCTCTCTCGCCGCCTGGTTTCGCTCGGCATCTACCCTTCGATTGACCCACTGGCTTCCAGTTCGAACCTGCTCACACCTGAGGTCGTCGGACGAGAACATTACGAGGTTGCCATGCGGGTCAAATCAACGCTGGCCCGTTACGAAGAACTTCAGGACCTCATTGCCATCCTTGGAATGGAAGAACTTTCGCTAAGTGATCAGCAAACAGTCATCCGTGCCCGTCGGGTGCAGCGCTTTCTCTCGCAACCCTTTATCACTGCTGAAGAATTCTCGGGGCGGAAAGGCGTGTTTGTGAGCGTCGCCGATACGGTAAAAGGCTTTAAGGAAATACTGGAAGGCAAGCATGATGAATTGCCTGAACAAGCTTTTTATATGGCAGGGACGATTGAGGAAGTCATGCAAAAAGCCAAGGAAATAGAAGCAGAGAACACTTCAATTGACCAGGCAGAGGAAAGCGTTGAGGTGGTGAAGAATGGGCAAGTTGCTTAATTACCCACAACGCCTTCGCCTTGAGGTTTTGAGCCTTGGCAGCGACGCAATGCTGATTGAAGGCGTTGAATCGTTGACCGTGAAGCTTGAAGATGGTTCAAGCTTAGGCATTTTGCCTATGCATGCGCCCATAATCGCGGCAACCAAAGATGGTTTATTGAGGTATACAGACCAAGAAGGTAATCACCAACTTGATGTGGAAGCTGGTATTCTGACCGTTAAAAACAACCTTGTAAGCATCTTAACAACCCAGTAAGCGATCATGGCAAAGTTAGAGCAAACGCCAAAGCCAGAGGAGCCACCGAAGGAACCTATTATCCCTTCGCGGCGAAAGAAACTTTTTAGCAGCTCTGATCTCAAAGCTTCTGCCATTGGCTGGGAGATTGCCATCCCGATCTTCTCGGGGCCATTGATTGGCTTCTTTCTGGACCGACAATTTGGCACCGATGTAAGATGGACCATGATCCTGATGGGCCTTGGTTTGGTGGTGGCCACCTACAGTGTGATCAAATATGTCAACCAGGAAATGCACAAAATGAACCGTGAGCTTGAGAAAAAGAAGGAAGAATTGGAGAAACTAAAAAAAGGTATTCGCAAATGACATCGATTTTTCCCGGGATTGTGTTTAGTTTGATGTGGTTAGCACTTGGAGTTTTAGCTTCCTGGCTTTCCTTTATCTCCCTACAGAAACAGGCTAAATCTATCAATCCTAACGACACCGCGCCCCTCAAAAAATTGACAATGATGATGGCTGGTCAAATATTAAAAATGTTTCTGATTGCTGGAATCATCTATTTGGCTTTGCGAATGAATTTTGTTTACGCGATTGTTTTTGTTATAGCTCTGACGGTTACAACCTTGGTTTTGGTTGTGAACTTTAACAACAGGGCTAATAAGATTCTGGATAACCAGCAATAGAAAGAAAGGAGGCAGAACTGGTATGAATGTAATCCAACACCCCATTGTATTTTTCCTCCTTGGCATTCCAGTGCGTGATACGGTCTTGTATACCTGGATCACCATGGCTATTATCGTTGGTATTGTCTTATTGCTGAAGGTACTCAGGCCAAATCTACTTGAAATGATTCTTGAGATGATTATTGGCGTGGTTGATGATGCCATGGACGTTGATGATTTGTATCCTTACATCCCGTTGCTTGGCAGTCTGATGGTTTTTGTTTTGGTTGCCAATTTGATTTCGATCGTACCAATAATGAAATCTCCGACGGCCGATATCAATACGACGATCGCTCTGGCTTTGATTGTAGTACTCTCGGTTCACATCTACGGTATGCGCAAGAAAGGTGTTTGGAGTTACCTAAAGCAGTTTGCCAGCCCAATTGTTCTCTTCCCAATTGAATTGATTGGGCAGCTTAGCCGCACACTGTCTTTGGCCATGCGTCTTTTTGGCAATGTTTTAAGTGGGGACATGATTGTAGCAATCGTTTTTTCAATTATCCCGGCTTTTCTGCCTGTAGCCATGATTGCCCTGGGAATGATTACAGGCATACTGCAAGCTTATGTAATTACAACCCTGGCAGCACTTTTTATCTCTTCAGCCGTTGAAATTACTGAAGATGATCTTCGGATCAAAGACGAAAAAGCTGCCAAGAAAAATTTAAGGAAGATTAGAAAGGAATTAGCGAATGGAGAATCTTAGTTCTGAGGTTTTGGTTGTTATTATCACCACTATCGTTTCCGCGATCGCAATTATGATTGGGACGATGATCCCAACTTGGGCTCAAGGAAAGGCTGCTGAAAAGGCATTAGAGGGAATGGCGCGTCAACCTGAGGCTGCCCCACAACTACGCACCGCTATGATTATCTCCATGGCGTTGCTTGAAACTGCCTCAATTTATGTTTTATTAGTCGTTTTGGTTTTGCTTTTTGCCAACCCACTGCTGTCACTGCTCGGAGGCTAAAACATGCTCGACTTGGATTGGAGCACCATCCTTTGGGAGACTCTTAACTTCCTGCTGATAACGGTTATCCTTTATTTCCTCGTTTTCAGACCAATGGCCAAACGGGCAGAAATACGCGCGCTTGAGAAAGCACGCATGAAAGCAGAATTGGAATTTGACCGGTCTGAGGCTGCCGTTAAGCTTGAAGAAATCGATGATCGCCTGAATAATTTTGAGCAAGAACTTCAAAAAATTAGCGATGAGGCATATGCCAGCACCCAAAGTTTGCAGGCAAATCTGTTGGAAGCTACCCGAGCAGAGGCCGAAACCATCATGCTGGATGCTGTCAAAGAAGCCCGCAAGGAGCAGTTTGTGGATATCAGGCACAACCAGGTTGAATTGGTCAGCGCCATTTTGGAAATCACCAAACAAACGCTCAATTCTGTTATGCCTCCTGAGGTTCACAACCGGCTGCTGGACGAGCTGACCACCAGTATTTGGAATCTTGGCAAGACTGATCTAAGTATGGTGCAAAACCTGCGGGAGTCGTTGGAGGATCGAATCCCGACTGTGGAACTGAGTGTGCCATTTGAATTGACGAATGAGCAACGCGTGAAATTAATCAACACCTTTAACGCTCTGGCAGACAAAGAGGTTGATTTTGAAATTGAGATCGTGCCAGAGATGATTGCGGGCATAAAGGCGCGCATTGGTGATCTTGTAATGGATAATTCCCTGGGAAACCAGGTGGACAACCTAAAAGATAAAGTAAGCCGCTCTCTGGAAACTTTCACTCCCTTACAAGATGAATAACCTGGAACTCGCTACCCAAAGAACCCTCGACCGCCTTTTAGAAACCTTAAAGGCTAACGATCCGCTGCGTGTTGACCAGGAAAGCTTTCTGGAACAAATCAAATTTTCGGTACGCAAGAACGCAGGGCCCGTCCCCGCCGCGTTTGGCACCGATTTCATGCTAAACGAACTGGAAATAGCCAGCCGGGAGGCCAAACACGCTCTGCAATTTCGCAGCGTGGGCACAGTTCAGCATATTGGCAATGGCATTGCCCGACTGAGTGGACTACCCCTGGTTCACCTTGAAGAACTGGTAACTTTCCCAAATGGAGTCCAGGGGATGGTATTGAATCTTGACAGAAAATCGGTTGATGTGATCTTGCTTGGTCAGGACTCAGGCATTCGTGGCGGTGATTTAGCTGAAGCAACTGGCCGGCAGCTGAGCATCCCTGTTGGGGCATCTTTTCTGGGTCGGGTTATCGATGCCCTGGGCCAGCCAATGGACAATTCCTCAGCAATTGTTCCTTCGGAATACCGTTCTATTGAACGCATCGCTCCTGGTGTTATTGATCGCATGCCGGTTAACAAACCTCTCTATACAGGAACCAAAATCATAGATGCCTTATTACCCCTGGGCAGAGGTCAGCGTGAATTGATCATTGGTGATCGGCAATCAGGTAAAACCACTCTGGCTATCGACGCGATCCTCAGCCAAAAAGGCACAGACGTAAAATGTATTTATGTAGCCATTGGGCAAAAGAAAACATCGGTACTCAACGTGATCAAGACCTTGGAAGCTGGTGGCGTGATGAATCAGACCGTTGTTGTTGTCTCTGGGCCGGATGATCCGCCAGCCATGCGCTATTTAGCACCTTATGCAGGTGTGACCATGGCTGAGTTTTTCCTTGACGCAGGCATGGATGTTTTGATCGTTTATGATGACCTTTCAAAGCACGCCGATACCTATCGCGAGCTCAGTTTGCTCTTACGCCGCCCGCCAGGCCGCGAAGCTTACCCGGGTGACGTGTTCTACTTACATTCGAGGTTATTAGAACGTGCCTGCCGCTTAAACGCAGCAAACGGCGGGGGCAGCATCACTGCTTTACCCATTGTGACAACACAACGCGGCAACATCTCCAGTTATATCGTTACTAATCTAATTTCCATTACAGATGGACAGATCGTTCTGGACACTGATATGTTCAATAAAGGCGAAAAACCCGCGATTGACATCCGACGCTCTGTTTCACGGGTGGGTTCTGCCGCGCAAGAGAAAGCTATGAAATCTGTGGTTGGCGCGCTTAGGCTTGAACTTTCACAGTATGAAGAAGTTGCCCGCTTCGCGCGTTTTGGAACTGAGGTCAACGAGGCAACTTTGCGCCAGATCGAACGCGGGCGCCGGCTACAGGCTTTACTTGGGCAGGGACCCAACGAACCGGTGAAAGTTACCAACCAGGTACTTATGTTCTATGCCATCACGCGCGGTTATATGGATGAAGTTGAGCCCAATGATGTTCTTGAATATTCTGCTGAGATGATTGCCTACCTGCAGCTGCACGCTGCCCAGGTGCTTGACCAAATTCGCATTAAAAACGAGATTACAGCTGAAGCTGAGGATGACCTGGTTGAAACGCTCAAGGATTTTAATGCCTTATGGAGGAAGCAATGGAGACGCCACAAATGAAAATGATGATGATTGTCTTGCCCCGTAAAAGCGGCGAGACTTTTCTGGCAGCTTTGATCAATGCTGGTTTTACAGCCACATACTCCGAAACGCGTGGTGGTATGCTGCGGCAAAGCCAGTTAACTCTTTTTATCGCCGTTAACAAGGATGACGTTGAGAATGTAATCAGGATCATACGTGAATCTTGTACAGTGTGCGTGCGCGTGCATCATGGTTTTGGCATCACACAGGTTGCGCAGACAGATGAGGAGCTTAGTTCATCTCAAGTGGGTACCAGTGGGGCAGTGGTCTTTATCTGGTCACTTGATAGCTTTGAAATGCCCTGAGATAGAGAATGGCAGAAGGTAAGGAACGAGCAAAAGCCAGGCTGGAAAACCTGGAAGCGATTGAGCCCTTGTTAGGATCTTTGCGAGTACTCTCGCTCAGCACAATGCAAATGGCGCTTAACCGCCTTGAATCGCTCGATCTTTACTCCGAACGTTTCAACACGATAGCTGCTCAAGTTACGAGCACTGTCAAACAACCAAGCAGAGAATCAGAACACAGACAAAGTTTTGATGAGTTCCCTGTAAACGCAAAATGGGTACTCATTGTATTGGGAAGTTCACGAGGAATTGCAGGGCAGTATAACCGCCAGCTTGCCCGAGAAACGCATACCGCCCTTAAGAATGGGAGCCAAGGGCTTTTAGAGATTCTGGCATTTGGTAAAAGGGTTCAAACAGCGCTTACTCAGGAAAAAATAGACTTCACACCCCGCGGTAATTTGAATACCGGCTCATTGCCCAATTACAAGCAGGTTTCAGAACTTGTACGGGGTTTGATGCAGTCTTTTGAGGATGGGAATATTGCTTCTGTAGATGTAATTTCATTTAGAAGGGAACCTACAGGTACTGAATACAAACCACGTTTAACGCATTTGCTGCCTGCAAATGAAATTCGCGAAGAACTGGAGGTGGCCGAAGCACAGCTCTGGCCAAAACCAATCATTGAAGGAGACGCCAACTTACTTTTGGAGCGTCTGAGCGATCACTTGATTGCCATCAAGTTTTACAAATTAATCCTGGAAGCAATCGCAGCCGAGAATATGTTTCGCTTTAGGTTGCTTGAAGAAGCCAAAGAAAATTCTTCCAGTTTGCTTGAAGAACTGCGTCAGTCTATCCAGATCGAACATCGAAAAAACATTACCCAGCAACTGCAGGAAATATTGGTCGGTTCTGGTATGTTAGCTGAACGCTAAGGCGCTTAAGGATTTCACCAGTAGCCTGATTGAGCAATTTTGATTCACAGGTTAAGAGTTGAAATTGTGTTTTTGTGCTATCCATTTTGAGACCGATAAACCGGTTCTTAACCATATTTCAAGTCAACAATACTTTGGTGCCAATAAAATGAACTTGAAAAACGGAAGTCAGCGACAACACTGGGTACAATAATTTACTGCTTGCCAGACTGAAAGCGCATTATTACTCGCTTGCATCTAAAGAGACCTATCCAACTATTCCAAACTAATTCAAATTGGGCTAAGCCTGACCAAAGCCTTTATAAAAGGACAGGTTGCCAATTAAATGGCTATCATTTTGCTATAATTAACAAAGAAATCAAAATTAAAGGACATTATGCCCAAAGTTAATATCAACACCCCCGCCCCCAACTTTACCCTGCTGGATTACAAAGGGGAGACCTTTAACCTTTCTGACCTGCACGGTAAGTACGATGTACTGCTTGTTTTTAACCGCACCTTTACCTGACCATTCTGCCAACGGCATATGGCGCAGTTGCGTCAGGATTACTCAGAATTTGAAAAACGGGGAGCCAAAGTAGTTGTGGTTGGCCCGGAAGATGCCAAAGCTTTCGCGGATTACTTTAATAAACACGATTTGCCCTTTATCGGCCTGCCGGACCCAAAATCCAGCGTGCTCAAGCTCTATGGGCAGGAGGTAAACCTTTTCAAATTAGGCAGGATGCCCGCCCAGGTGATCATGGACAAAGCCGGCATGGCCCGCTTTGTGCATTATGGGCACTCGATGTCTGATATTCCCGAAAACGCTGAAGTTTTGGCGTTGTTGGATGAAATTAACGTTCAAAAGGAGGAAAGATGAACATTGCAATTATCTTAAAGACACTTGCGTCCCTGGCTACCGCTCTTACCGGACTACTGGCCTTGGTAAAGCCAGGCGCGGTACACGGCTTCACTGGCCTCAAAGATACCGGCCCACGAGGCATTTCAGAAATCCGCTCAATTTTTGGGGGGCTCTTTATTGCCCTTGGTCTGGCACCACTCTTTTTGGGTGAAACAGCCTTCACCATGCTGGGTATTGCTTACCTGGCTATCGCTGTTGTGAGGGCTTTCTCGATTGTGTTTGATAAATCCTACGATCGCTCCAATTGGATTAGCCTGGCGATTGAAGTGGTACTGGGCATCATCCTGGTAATCCCAGGCGGAGGTGTTGCATGACCGTACGAATAGTCACTGACAGCACTTGCGATCTGCCCGCGGAAACCATCGCCCGATACGGCATCCAGGTGGTGCCACTTTACATCAACGTTGGCGACAAGGGCTATTTGGATGGTATCGATATTACGCGCGAAGAGTTTTATACGCGCCTGCCAGACTTCCCCACGCATCCCTTTACCGCGGTGCCTTCCACCACCCGCTTCGTGGCAGCCTACAACACCCTGGCTGATGAGGGCGCGGATGAGGTTCTTTCCATTCATATTTCTGAATCGCTCAGCGCGGTTTCGAATGTGGCCAGCGTTGCTGCCAAAGAAACCACCTCAACCCAAGTGACCGTGCTGGATTCCCGCCAGCTCAGCCTGGGCACAGGCTTTTTGGTGGAAAAAGCTGCAGAATTGGCCGCGGCCGGTAAATCCGTGGCAGAAATATTGCCAATCCTGGAAGACCAGTCCAAGCGCTCTTACGTTTTTGCTGTTCTGGATACGCTTGAGTACCTCAAGCGCAGCGGCCGCATGAATAAATACGTGGCGGGCATAGCCGGAGTGCTTAAGATCAAGCCCATCCTCACTATGAACGATGGCAAACCAGGGTCTGAACGTATTCGCACCCGCGATAGAGCCCTCAAGCGTTTGGTGGAATTACTTGCCTCTGTTGGCAAGTTGGAACGCGTTGCCCTGGTACATGCGCACGCCCCGCAGAAGGCTCTGGCTGAGGTGCGTGCCCTGGCAGCTCATCTCTTACCCCAGGGGCCGATCCTGACTGAAGATATTACGCCTGTAATTGGGGCTCACATCGGGCCATCCGCCATTGGCTTCGCGGCCATCGCGGCCAAACAGTAAGAGCAAATAGGGAGAACCCATGGCATTCTTATCCATTTATCTCACTTTAGGCCTGGTGATCCTGGGCCTGATGACCTTGCTCTGGCTGCTCAGTTTGGCGCTGAAAAACGCCAGCATTGTGGATATTTTCTGGGGCACGGGCTTCGTTATCACCGCCTGGGTGAGCTTTTTTCTCACACCGGATGGTTTTTCGGCCCGCAAGCTGCTACTCTGCGCGCTGGTGACCATCTGGGGCTTACGCCTTTCGATCCACATTCTCATCCGCAACGGCGGCAAACCTGAAGACTTCCGCTACCAGGCCTGGCGAAAAGAAAACGGTGAATCCTGGTGGTGGCGCAGCTTTTTCAAAGTTTTTCTGCTGCAGGGAGTTTTGATGTGGCTTATCTCTGCCCCTTTGCTGGCGGCACAGATGAGCCCGAACCCCGCCAAACTGATCTGGCTGGATTTTCTGGCTGTGCTGGTTTGGGTTTATGGCTTCTTCTTCGAGGCTGTGGGAGACTGGCAGCTGGCGCGCTTCAAGGCTGACCCGGCTAACAAGGGCAAACTGCTCACGAGCGGGGTCTGGCGCTACACCCGCCACCCCAACTACTTTGGCGACGCAGCCCAGTGGTGGGCTTACTTTTTGATAGCTTTGGCAGCTGGGGGCTGGTGGACGGTTTTTAGCCCGATCATGATGACCTTTTTGCTGCTGCGCGTTTCAGGGGTGGCCATGCTGGAGAAAACACTCAAAGTGCAAAAACCTGGCTACCAGGAATATGTGGAATCCACCAGCGAGTTCGTTCCCTGGTTTCCACGCAAAAAATGAGCTTCTCCGAAAGGTAATATTCCATGAAGATCGCTAAAGTAATTGCCCTGTTAGGCTTGCTGGCCATGACCGCAGTGCTGGTTTACGGATTTACGCAAGGTAATTTTGCCGAAGATGGCGCAAAGTTGCTGGCTAACCCCTGGGGGCTTGTTTCGATGGTGGATCTTTACGTGGGCTTTGTGCTTTTCTCGGGATGGATTGTTTACCGCGAGAAGGCCTGGCTGCCCTCAGTCATTTGGGTGATCCTGATGATGGTGCTGGGCTTTTGGGCTGGGGCTCTGTATGCCTATTTGGCGCTGCAGAAGAGCAGGGGCAGTTGGGAGCGCTTTTGGATGGGCAAACGAAGCGATTGATTTTCTAAGTTTTGATCCTTGAGCCCAGTTGGTAACCCACTTAAGTTTACCGATCGAGATATTATTAAATGAAGGACAGCTCAATACATGGCTGTCCTTTTTTGGTGTAAATATTACTGGATTGTAAGTGGCGCGCAGCTTTCAATCATTTTAAATCATCAAATAGATAATCGGCGTAGGGGGCGATTGACCGTCTTCTGGTCAGTTCGCCGAAAAGAGTCAAATCAAACACAATAAATTTTGTAAATCTAATCTGTTGTTGGCGGATTGGTGAAAACCACACCAAGCGCGCCCTACGCGGTTTTTGATTGAGGCGAAGTAAGATTCCAACCCAGATCCATACGATGGTTGGCTTGTAGGGAACGCTGAAAAGCGTTCCGGAGCGTAATTAGGGGTCAAAGCAAGCGTAGCGCCTCGCCCGTTTCATTTTCAAAAGTAGGGATAAGATGCACTGCGTTTATCTTATCCGCTCAATTTGATTTCAAGATTCGGCAAGGATGCGGCAAAACAGCCTTATCCTGGCCCTACGAAAACCAACACCGCAGCGATCCGGTTGTGATCCTGCTGTCGGGCGCAATTGACCGTCTTTTGGTCAATTCGCCGAAAAGAATTTGTTATTTTGGTGCCATTAGCGTTGTTGGCGGATTGGTGAAAACCACACCAAGCGCGCCCTACACGGGGCAATGGTCGGGAAGAATAATTAACAAAAATTCCGTTTACCGACAGTCGCGAGATCGGCAAAAGCGTTTGACCATGAAGATCCGGTGATAAACTATCAAAGGAGGGAAAATCCATGGATGAGCAATCGAACGACCAAAAAAACAATGTGGCGTCTTTTAACGGACTGGTGCTCTGCAACGAACGCGCTCCACGTGTGCATGTTCATGTGTGGGCGGAGGTCTCAGATGGCTGCCTCAAGATTTCCGGTCAGGACTTTGGCGAGGCACCCCTAGAAGCCTTTGGCGACAGTGAGTATGAGTACTTCTACACCTTTGACCGCGAGAATACAGAGCGGCTTTTTGCGCTCTTGACACCCGAAGGGCAGGACGTGAGGACGGTGTTGAAGAAAAGGTTTAGCGGCATGGATGGCTGCGCTGACCTGAGTGATTTTTGCGAGGCCAATGGCATTACTTATGAATTTTTCTCATGTTAAGCATATGGTGCACTTGACCAAATTTTAGTCAATTGTTGTGACAATTTACCAAAAACTGCTTGTCTACTTATAGATTGGCACTAAGATGTATCTGAAAAGCGTTTGCGTAAAATGCGCGGTGATCGTCTTATCGCCATCGAAGGTGAGAACCAGCGGGTTTTC
>CAYMNM010000065.1:0-12425 GCA_964391795.1 uncultured Anaerolineaceae bacterium
TCCCCTGAGGGGCAAGGTCCGCGTAGCGGGGATGAGGGGATCTTTTGCTTTCGTAAGGCAATGATAAGGCTGTTTTGCCGCATCCTTGCCGACAAACCAATCTTGAGCGGGCTCACCCCGGCGCATCAACTCGCCCGTTCTTATGTTCCTGGCCTTCCCCTGAGGGGCAAGGTCCGCGTAGCGGGGATGAGGGGATCTTTTGCTTTCGTACGGCAACGATAAGCCGCATCCTTGCCGCCGTAAGCTCCACCTTCAAGGCATAAAAACCAAACCCTCACAACAAAAAAAGGGATGAGCCCGCGCTCATCCCTTTCATCAATCACAAAACTACTACTTCACCGGCGTTGGGGTGGGGGCATTAACCAACCCGCACTGCTTTAGTTCGGCGTTCACTTCCAGGGTCAGGCGGCCTTTACCGGCTGCTCGTGCTTCAGAAACGGTGCCAAAATAAATATTGTCATCCACCGAGCTTTCGCGCTGCAGTGCTGAGGCATCCGCGCAGAGGTGATACACCGATCCGCCAGCCTTCCAATAAACCTTATCCTCGCCGGTGTACTGCACCACATTGGCAATTTCCTCCGGGGAGGCCGGCGCCAGAGGGGTGGCCTGCATGGTTGCTTTCAAATTCTCCACATAGGCGGTTTGCTCAGCCGGGGGCAGAACGGTCAGGGTCATCCTGATGCTGGCCACCTGGGTTGCGTTGTACTCGGCCACCGCGGTTTGGGTGGTTTGCACCATCGTCAGGGTGTTCTGCTCCACTGAGGGTGGGTTAAAGTTGATGCCCAGCAAGCTTGCCACCACCACCAGAATGATCCCTACGCCGCCGGCCAGGGTTTTCTGCTTGGTGTCCATGTTTTTGTTGGTCAAAATCAGCACAATCAACGGCAAAAAGGCCACAATCGACATGATCGCGCCCAGTTGGTTTTGGATGAAATACCGGGTTGTGTCTTTGCTGGAGGCCGGGTTTAGTTCATTGGCCTTGCGCCACACCCGCGAGCCGGCAATGGCCAGCAACGCAATCACCACCAGGCCGATGATCAGCAGGGTCATGTTCACTGGTGTCTGCTTGAGAACTTTGAAGATGAGGTACAGTTCCCCGGCGATGGCCAGGATCCAGGCCACCCAGGCGATGATGCGCAGCGGGCGCTCCTGCTTCAGGGCTTCTTCGCTCGGCTTCCACTGTTCTTCTCCAGCGGCTACGGGGTCCCACTTCTTCTGATTTTTCTTGGTAGCTTCTACTACCTTCTTCTTGGTGGGCTTAACGGTTTTCTTTTTGTCTGCCATAATTTCTTCCTCCTATAAATGACACGTTTCTTATAATAACGGAATAATCCGTTTACTTCTATATCATAACCACATTGTTCTATTTTTGTGAGGTTGATTTATCTGGACCGCCCTTCAGTAATGACTGCCTGTCCCCCCTACTGCCTCTTTTGATTGACCTGCGAGGCCCAAAAATCCATTTTTCTTTGCACCAAAAGACCTTGCTGCTTGACTACACCCGAAGGGCTTTTTTATCGACCTCAAAAGTTGTATGATTGAGTTGTCCACATCATTTGCCGAATCAAATTAATCGCTGAAAGGTGCCACATGAAAAAGTTCGCCTTCCGATTCTTGGTTTATATCCTCATCTCTTGCCTTCTGATTGGCCTTAGGTCTTCACCTACACAAGCAAACACCCTTACCCAACAGCAACCCCAAAGCGCTGCCTGTGCGCTTGTCTCCGATGTTTCGCTCGTTGAATGTGAGGTTCTGGTTGCACTATGGGACAGCGCCAATGGCCCCGGTTGGACAAACAAAACCAACTGGCTCACTAGCCCAACTGTGGGCTCGTGGTTTGGTGTCACGGTGGAATCAGGTTATATCACTCACCTGAATTTGGCTGGCAACGGGCTCTCCGGTCCCATCCCGATGGAACTGTCTTACCTGTCCAACCTGCAAGAGCTCAATTTGTACAATAACCATCTGAGCGGCAGTATCCCTCCCGCGCTGGCCAACCTTGCCAACCTGAACTTACTTTATTTGCATTACAATCAGCTCACTGGTTCCATTCCACCCGAACTTGGCACTATCGCCTCGCTGGCAAATCTCAGTTTGGCTTATAACCAGCTGACAGGTTCCATACCCACGCAACTCGGCAGCCTGGTCAACCTGGTCTATTTAGAATTAAGCTCCAACCAGCTGAGCGCTTCCATTCCCTCCAGCTTGGGCAGTCTTACCAAACTCAAATTCTTTGACTTGCACGACAATCAGCTCATTGGTTCCATTCCTCTCGAGCTGGGCAGCCTCACCGACCTGAGGTATCTTGACCTTTCCTCCAACCTTCTAAGCGGCTCCATCCCTTCCGGCTTGGGCAACTACAGCCAGATGTGGTACTTAAACCTTACTAACAATCAACTGACCGGCTCCATTCCCTCGCAACTTGGTGCTCTTGCAAGCCTTGAGCAACTCCACCTATCCTACAACCAACTCAGCGGTTCTGTTCCTCCGCAATTGGGGAACCTGGCCAATCTGCTGTCCCTCAACCTTAATCAAAACCACTTATCCGGCTCACTTCCTTCAGACCTGGGCAGTTTGACTTTGCTGAACTTTTTACGCTTGGGGCATAACAGCTTCTCCGGTGATGTGCCTGCTAGCTTTACCAACTTAACGAACTTGTGTGACCCTGGCCAGATAGCCTCTCCCTGTTTTGCGAACTTCGGTTTGGATCTTGGCTACAACTGCCTCAACGTTCCAGCCCCTGAGCCGCCAGCCAACTTCCTGGAGTTCTACGACCCCGACTGGGATCTCACACAAAACGTATGCTCATATCTCTACCTGCCGCTAATACAGCGCTAAGCTTTTGCCTTATCTTGCCATAGGTTCGAAGGCTGGTGCGGCACCTCGCCCGTATTTCCTGGTCTTGGTAGAGAACGCATTTCTCCGTTCCGGTTTATATCTTTATCCCGCGTAGGGGCGGGATAAGGTACGTTCCCGCCCGATATTTTATCTCGATTGGTCATTGCGAGCCTCTTTTGCGTGGCAATCTGGTTTTGATTTTTTCTTATCTTGCCTTGGGAACGCTGAAAATCGCTCCGGCTTTGTTCTCGCCTTATTTACATTCTTTCATCTTGTCTTTTCGTAGGGCAAGGATAAGGCTATTTTGCCGCATCCTCGCCGGCAAACCAATCATTAGCAGGCGCAGACCAGCGCAGCGCCTTGCCCGATTGGTCATTGCGAGCCTCTTTTGCGCGGCAATCTGGTTTTGATTATTTTTTCGATCTTGCCTTGGGAACGATGAAAATCGCTCTGGTTTTTTATCTTAATCTCGCGTAGGGGCGGGATAAGGTACGTTCCCGCCCGTTCTTGTGTCTCACGGCACATCGTGCCAGAGTGTATGACCAAACCTGCAGGGCGCAGGCTGGAAATCTAAACTTCCAATCTTGCATAGGGAATGATGAAAATCGCTCCGGCTTTGTTCTTGCCTTATTTACATTCTTTCATCTTGTCTTTTCGTAGAGCGATGATAAGGCTATTTTGCTGCATCCTCGCCGATAATCCCGCCTTCGCCCCCAACCGGGCTATAATTGCCTTCGAACACACGATTACAGCACCTAAAGGGGTCTTTATGCTCACTTGGACCGAAATCGAAACCCGCGCCATCGCCTTCCAAAAACGTTGGAAAGACACTGCCGGGGATGAAAGACAAGACGGCCAAACCTTCGAAAAAGACCTCATGGAAGTCTTTGGTGTCGATTGGCACGATGGCTTCCACGAACATCCGATCACCACTGCCGATGGCATCCCAAACTACATTGACTACTACTTGCCCGGCAAGATCCTGATCGAGATGAAATCCCGAGGCAAATCCCTTGATGTTGCCTTCTCGCAAGCCATGCAATACGTCCGCGCCCTCAAACCAGAAGAACAACCCGTTCTCGTCCTGGTCTCAGATTTTGACATCATCCGGGTTTACAACACCACCAAACAGCACCACTACAAAGCCTTCAGGGTTGCCACCCTCAAGCCGCATGTTCGCATTTTTAGCCTGGTGGCTGGCTACGGCGCTGATAGCGATGTACGCACCGAAATTGAAGTCAACACCGATGCCTCTTACAAGATGGCCAAACTGCACGATGCCCTCAAAGAAAACGGCTATTCCGGCCACGAGCTGGAGGTCTATCTGGTGCGCCTGCTCTTTTGCCTCTTTGCTGACGATACCGGTATTTTTGAAAAAAGCTCCTTCTATAAGTACCTGCAAGCCTCCAACCCTGATGGTTCTGACCTCTCTGGCCGCCTGACCCTGCTTTTCTCAATTCTGGATACACCCGATGAGAAGCGCATGAAAAATCTGCCCGAGGAGCTAAAACGCTTCCGTTACATCAATGGCAACCTCTTCAGCGAACCCCTCACGCCCCCATACTTCTCTGCCAAAATGCGCGCCACCCTGTTGGAGTGCTGCGATTTCGACTGGACCCAGATTAGCCCGGCCATTTTTGGGGCCATGTTCCAGGGCGTGATGAACCCGCAGGAACGCCGCGAGCTGGGCGCACACTACACCTCCAGAGAGAACATCCTCAAGGTTATCCGCCCGCTCTTTTTGGATGAGCTCTACGAAGAATTTGAACGCTCCAAAAACACCACCGCTGAACTGCAGGCCTTCCATAAAAAGATTGCCTCACTCACCTTTCTGGACCCCGCCTGCGGTTGCGGTAACTTTCTCATCATTACCTACCAAAAATTGCGCGAACTCGAATTTGAAATCCTCAAACTGCTGCAGACTTCGAATCAGATGATTCTCTTTGATGATGTCACCAAGGTCAGCGTCAGCCAGTTTTACGGCATCGAGATCGAAGATTTCCCTTGCGAGATTGCCAAGGTTTCCATGCTGCTCATGAAGCACCTTATGGATCAGGAGATCAGCCACTACTTTGGCGGCAACTTTATCCAGTTCCCCATCCGCGATAACGCCAACATCGTCAATGCCAATGCCCTCCGTCTGGATTGGAATGATGTTGTGCCAGCCCAAAAATTGAATTACATTATGGGCAATCCTCCGTTTTCCGGTGCGCGCCTGATGACTATCGACCAAAAATCTGACTTGGAATATGTGTTTAAGGGTCTTGAGAATCTTGGAAATCTCGATTTTGTCACTGCGTGGTTCAAGAAATCTGCTGACATGATGGATTCTTCCCAAATTAATCCTGCACTTGTGGCCACAAACTCCATTGTTCAGGGTGATCAGGCTGGCATCCTTTGGGACTGTCTTTTCAAACAGGGCATTGAAATCGACTTTGCTTACCGTACCTTCAAATGGAGTAATGAAGCCAAAGGAAAAGCAGCTGTCCATTGTGTCATCATTGGTTTCTCTAAGATTGGTGGTTCCCCCAAAATTAGGCGTATCTTTGACGAAGTATCAATCAAAGTTTCCCGGAATATTAATCAATATCTCATTGATGCACCAAGTGTCATTATAAAAAGCCGCTCCAAACCACTTTGTGTTGTTCCTGAAATTGGTATTGGTAATCAGCCGATCGATAACGGAAATTATCTTTTTACGAAAGAGGAAATGGAGAGTTTTGTTCTCAAAGAACCGCAGTCTCAGTCTCTATTCCGCCCTTTTTACGGTTCTCAGGAGTTCATAGATAAAAAACCCAGATACTGCCTTTACCTGGGGTCATGTACTCCCCAAGAGTTACGAAAAATGCCTCTGGTTCTTGAACGGGTTAAAAATGTACGTACGTTCAGGGCACAGAGTTCACGGAAAAGCACAATAAAACTAGCAGGTTACCCAACTCAATTTCAAACAACGAACATACCAAGCACAACGTATCTTCTGATTCCTGAGACTTCTTCGGAAAACAGAGAATATATCCCTATAGGTTTTATGGACTCTACCAGTCTTGCTTCAAATGCAGTTCGCATTCTTCCAAACGCTTCTCTTTATCACTTCGGCATCCTTACTTCCTCTACCCACATGACCTGGATGCGCACGGTTGCTGGCCGCCTTAAAAGTGATTATCGCTATTCCAAAGACATCGTCTACAACAATTTCCCCTGGCCTGAGAAAACCCCTGAATCGGTCACCCGTATTGAAAAAGCCGCACAAGAAGTTCTAAATGCCCGCGCCAACTACCCTGACCGTTCCTACGCCGACCTTTACGACCCCCTCTTCATGCCCCCCGACCTGCGCAAAGCCCACCAAACACTGGATAAAGAAGTCTTCCGCGCCTATGGCAAAGACTCCACCTCCTGGCCCACTGAATCCACCATCGTCGCCGACCTCATGAAGCTTTATCAACAATTAACGTCTAAATCCAAATCCTGATGGAGTAGCCAATACCAACAGTTAAGGAGACTTATTCTCACGACTCAAAAAGAAAAAATTGATACGTAAAAAATATTTATTCTGGAGGGAGATTCATGAAAAACAGAAAACATCTTGTCTTGATGCTCATGGCAATTGTGGTCATTGTTAGTTCTACAGGCTGCACCATTGCCTACGATCAATCGGAAACAACAATTCCCCCGACGTTCATCCCTGAGCTTACTGACGCTTCTGAAACAACGAACACTCGTGATCATGGCAACGCTTCTAAGCCTACCAATACTCCTGAGTTTACGACCACCCCCGAACCGACTAATACCCCTGAACCAACAAGTACCCCTAAACCGACAAACACACCTGAACCAACAAGCACTCAAAGATCTTTATGGTCAATTTCATCATCTATAGATGAAATGACTGAAGAAACATCCTATTTTGCCATTTCGGAAAACATCTTTTCAACCAAGCCAATGGACTTCCCTTATGAAGATGTAGAAGCATGGATCGGGGTGGGTTGTAGCGGACCTTCTGAGTGGGCCTTTATCGGTTTCAGTTCAGCACCAAACTTGGAGAATACTGAAATAGAAGATGGATACAATAGAATTAATACACGAGTAAAGTGGGATGATTTAATCGAGCAAATTACCCTTTATCAAGATTGGGGAGATAAATTCTTAACTGCCCCTTTTGATAAAAATATCATTGAAAATTTAGCGAGTCACGATACTCTTTTGCTAGAACTTGAGTGGTACGGTCAAGGGAATGTATATTTCAGATTTCCATTGACTGGAGCTAAAGATAGTATTGAGTCTATTCGGGCAAATTGTGTCCCGTAATAAAATATCGTTCACACATTGCCTAGAAACTTAGTGCGATCGAAGGGAGCGATGAAAATCGCTCCGTTTTTTGTTGCCGGGTAGGGGTGGCCGGAACTGGTTTGTGACGCCCACCCGCTTCTTGTCGTAGGGCCATGATAAGCGCAGCGCATCCTGGCCGTTCTCTAAAAATCACTGGCAATTAAACGGTAAAACAGCCCTATCCCCGCCTACAAAACCTCCCCCTTGCAATCCCCGCCCAACCAATATAGAATATGCGTGCTATATAACGCACCTTAAAATCAGAAAACCAAGCCAAAATTTTGTAAAACGGCTGCAAATCTGCAAATCTGCAAATGATCAACCGCCCTGGATAACCCAAAACCGGGTAAATCCAAGAACTAAAACCCTTCATCCACTGCAGGCATCCCCTGCAGCAAGCTCCGGAATGCACAAGTGCGTTCCCTATCGAACTAAGAAAGAATCAGGCAAGCCCTCTCTTTGCCCTTGCCCCAGCCAGCTGTATCCATTAGAATACACAAACTTGTTTCAGAATCGGCTTCTTTTACCCGGTATTAGGCAAAACCATAAAAATTGACTTGACTCTTTTTCTCTACCGGTGTTAGAATAAGCCTTCGCCTGTATGACGAGGCATTTAATGCCGTGTCTATGGGCTATGCAGGAAAAGCCAGGGCTATCCGCAGAAGATAGCCTTCATTATTGAAATCATTGTTTTTTAAGCACGGAGGATATAAGTGCCAACAATTAATCAATTAGTTCGCAAAGGTCGCCAGACCAAGAGCCAGAAGTCCAAGGCTCCTGCGCTTCAGTTCACCCTGAATGCTGAAGCTCGCCGCCGCACCAAACAACCCAAGGGCGCGCCCCAAAAGCGCGGTGTTTGCACCATCGTGCGCACCATGACCCCCAAGAAACCGAACTCAGCGCTGCGTAAGATTGCTCGTGTTCGTCTTTCCAATGGTATGGAAGTCACCGCCTATATTCCCGGCGAAGGCCATCAACTGCAGGAACACAGCGTCGTGCTGATCCGCGGTGGTCGTGTGCGTGACCTGCCAGGTGTGCGCTATCACATCATTCGCGGTACCCTGGATACCACCGGCGTTGCAGACCGCAAACAAGGCCGCTCCAAATACGGCGCCAAAGTTGCTGAAGAATCCACCGGCAAGAAGAAATAATCGAGCTAATTAAGGAAGCATATGTCACGCAGAATTAAACCCGAAAAACGCGAAATTCTCCCGGACGCGAGATTCCATAATCTCCACGTCCAGATGATCATCAACCGCATTATGCTTGATGGTAAGAAAAGCACCATAACCTCCTCCGTTTATGACGCTTTTGATCTGATCCAATCCAAAACCGGCAAAGAAGGCGTAGAAGTCTTCGAAGCCGCCCTCAAAAATGTTGGCCCAATGATGGAAGTTCGCCCACGCCGTGTGGGTGGCGCTACCTATCAGGTGCCAATGGAAGTTGCTCCAGACCGTCGCCTTACCCTGGCGATGCGCTGGCTCATCACCGCCTCCCGTGCGCGCTCAGGCAAGTCTTTCTCCGAGAAGTTTGCCAGCGAATTGATGGATGCCTCTGAAAACCAGGGCGCCGCCATTCGCAAGAAGGAAGAAGTCCATAAGATGGCAGAAGCCAACCGGGCTTTCTCCCACTTCCGGATCTAATCTTCCGCGCCGCACCTTAACAAGTTAGAAGACAAAATGACAGAATTTCCGCTTGAACGTTACCGTAATATCGGCATCATCGCTCACATCGATGCCGGTAAAACCACAACAACCGAGCGGATTTTGTTTTATACCGGCAAAACCTACCGCTTGGGCAATGTGGATGAAGGCACAACCGTCACCGACTGGATGCCCCAGGAACGCGAACGCGGCATCACCATTGTTTCCGCTGCCGTCACCGCCGAATGGAAAGATCACCGCATCAATCTCATCGATACCCCCGGGCACATCGACTTCACCGCTGAAGTGCAGCGTTCCCTGCGTGTGCTGGATGGCGGCGTGGTCGTTTTTGACTCCGTCCAGGGTGTTGAGCCCCAGTCCGAAACCGTCTGGCGCCAGGCTGATAAATACCTCGTACCCCGCATTTGTTTTGCCAACAAGATGGACCGCACAGGCGCCTCTTATGAGCGCACCATCGACTCCATCCGCGAACGCCTGGGTGCCAATCCGCTGGCCATGCAAATCCCAATTGGGGCTGAATCTGCCTTCCGCGGCATGATCAACTTGCTCGAAGAGAATATGATTCTTTTTGATGACGAAATCGGCAAAGAACCAAGCATCAATCCTATTCCTGAAGAATTCAAGGCTGAAGTTGCTGCCAAGCGCGCGGTTCTGGTAGAGCAAATTGCAGAATTAGACGACGAAGTACTTGAGAAGTATCTCGAAGGCGAGCCCCTTACCCTGGCAGACCTCAAAAAAGCCCTGCGCAAAGGTGTGCTCGAAAGCAAGGTCAACCCGGTCTTCTGCGGCACCAGCCTGCGCAATAAGGGTGTGCAATTGGTCCTGGACGCGGTTGTGGATTATCTCCCCAGCCCACTCGACATTCCAGCCGTCAAGGCCCACCGCCTTTCCGATGGTTCCGAAGTGATGCGCCATGCCGACGACACAGAGCCCCTCTCCGCGCTCGTCTTCAAGATCGTTACCGACCCCTACATGGGGCGCCTGGCCTACATCCGTATTTATTCCGGCAAGATCAAGCAGGGCAGTACGGTACAGAACACCTCTAAAGATAAAAAAGAACGCGTAGGCCGTTTGCTGCGTATGTACGCCGACCGCCGCGAGGATGTTGACGAATTGGGCGCTGGCGATATTGGCGCTATCCTGGGCCTCAAGTTCAGTTTCACGGGTGATACCCTCTCCGAAACTTCCGCTCCCGTAGTCCTGGAAAGCATCAACTTCCCCGACCCGGTCATTTCCATCGCCATCGAACCCAAAACTAAGGCCGACCAGGAAAAGATGTCTGATTCGCTTGCCAAACTGGCAGAAGAAGACCCAACTTTCAAGATCCGTCAGGATGATACCACCGGACAGACCGTTATCTCCGGCATGGGCGAGCTGCACCTGGACGTGTTGGTGGACCGCTTACTGCGCGAATTCCGTGTACAGGCTAATGTGGGTACCCCACGGGTTGCCTACCGCGAAGCCCTCAGCAAACCTGTCAAAGATTTACGTTACAAATACTCCAAACAATCCGGCGGCCATGGGCAGTATGGCGATGTCATCATCGACCTCGAACCCCTGGTACCCGGCTCTGGTGTGGTGTTTGAAGATAAAGTTCGCGGCGGCGACATTCCCAAGGAATACATCCCGGCTGTGCAAAAAGGTATCATCGAAGCCGCTGAATCCGGACCTCTGGCCGGCTACCCGATGACCGATTTCAAGGTCACCTTAACCGGCGGCTCATTCCACGAGGTTGACTCGAGCGAAATGGCCTTCCGTATGGCGGGCATCTTTGCCCTCAGGGAAGCTGCTGAAAAAGCTGGCCCCATCGTTTTGGAACCCATTATGGCAGTTGAAGTCACCGTCCCGCAAGAGTACACTGGCGATGTTATCGGTCAGATCAACTCCCGACAGGGAAACGTTCTGGGTATGGAAGATCGCTTTGGCAATGCCAAGGCCATCCATTCAGAAGTGCCGTTGGCGCAGATGTTTGGCTACGCTACTGAATTGCGTTCAGTTACCCAGGGGCGCGGCGTTTTCACCATGGAATTCAAGCACTATGCCCAGGTGAACGAATCCACCCGCAAGAAGATCTTAGGAATTTAGTCAGAAACTCGGAGCGCTTGCGCTTCGGTGAAAAAAGAAACTAAAGGAAAAACAAAACATGGCAAAACAAAAGATTCGCATCCGCTTGAAAGCTTACGACCACCGCATCCTCGACCAAAGCGCAAAACGCATTGTCGAAACCGCGGAACGCTCCGGCGCCAAAGTGTTGGGCCCCATTCCTTTGCCCACCCGTATTGAAAAATACACCATCCGCCGCTCCACCTTTATTGATAAGGATTCACAGGAGCATTTTGAGATCCGCACCCATAACCGCCTGATCGATGTCATGGAACCTGATTCAAAGACCATTGACATGCTCATGCGCCTCAACCTGCCCGCCGGCGTGGATATTGAGATCAAGATCTAATTTGGGGTTGTTTCAGCCCCCGGCTGAAAGAATCGTTACAAGCGAATATGAATAAAGCGCGGTCGGTCTGACCGAACGCATTTGCTATTGAACAAGGAGGCTAAGGCCTCCTTTGCGTTTAATGGCTGATTTTTTGCCTTGGGGAATGCGTGTAGATTAATATTACGTCTTTTTCCTGGCGAAGAATGGCCGCGAGAGCAAGTAGCCCAGCAAGGCGCCCGTAACGTTGGTGATCAGGTCGTTGACGTCAAACGCGCGCGAGTAGGTTGGCACCCGCGAGCTCAGGATCAGCTGCGTGGTTTCGATTGCCAGCGTGGCCAAAAAGCCGAAGAGCAAAATGGGCAGTTTCCCGTTCTTGGTGGTAAAGGGAAGTAAGAAGCCAAAGGGGATAAAAGCGGCGATGTTAAGCAGGTCAATGCGGTTCAGGTGGGGCGTGAGGTTGCCAAACTTTCCGACGCCGAATGGGTAGAGGTTCACGCGCAGGGCCGGGAAGATCGTTTCAGGCAGGGGGTCCCTGAATACCGAAAAGGGGAAGGGTAGGATGGTGAGGCTGATGAGCATCAGCAAATAGACCGCGAAGAAATTCGCGCCAAAGAAGAATCGAAAGGGTTTGCGCAGGGCAATCCAGAGCAGGTTGAGGACCGCTAATAGGCCACCGGCAATGGGCAGGAGGTTATTGGGACGAATGACAATATTTTCCATCCCGGCATTGTAACCGCTATCTGAAAAGCCGTTTTTGCAGGCATTCTACAAGTTTCTTGCTGCTTTTTGATCGCGTCAATTTTGGCGTCAGGCGCAAGCGATTTGTTATTGCAAACGCAAAGCATACGCGCGGCACTCTCTGCCATTCAGTGGAAGCGCCATGACAACTGCCTGCGTTCTCGGCATGCGAGGCATCATTAAGTAAGCAATCTGTGGAATTCTAGGTCGGGTAAAGGGACCGTGCATGTCGGAATCAGGTCTAACTTACGGACCGCAATCCGACAATCTGATGATCTCCTGATTGCGCCGGTGACCTCACACCTCCTGATTGCGCCGATGACCTTGCGCTCTCTGATTGCCCCAGTATCCTCATGCCCGTCTCCCTGATTGAGCCGGTGTCCTCCTGTCCGTTCTCTTGATGGCAATATGCGGTGAGGATGAAG
>CAYMNM010000066.1:0-12415 GCA_964391795.1 uncultured Anaerolineaceae bacterium
AACGCAAATGAGGGATCTTTGTCCTACCAAGGAACCCATAGATTTTTGTATGACCTGCAACAACCAAAAACTCGTCATCCCGAACGCAAGTGAGGGATCTTTGTCCTCCCAAGGAACCCATAGATTTTTGTATGACCCGCAACAACCAAAAACTCGTTATCCCGAACGCAAATGAGGGATCTTTGTTTATTGGTAAAAAACACACTCCTTGTCCAACTCGAATTGACCCAGTACTTGTCGCCCCCAAACTGTTTTTGCGACTGCGATGTGTACTCGTGGTGTGCAGCACCCAATATAAGGGTCTTCTAAACCCGAACTGTGAAACACAGGCTCTTCACTGCGCTCAGAGTGACAAACTAAAAGAATCTTCCCCCCGTCATGAGGACCCAATCCCTTCAGGCACGTTGACTTAATTCTCTCCCCAACCGAGCCTACAGCCAGGAATTAACAATCCTGGAATTCCTGCCAAAGCTCCTAACGTAACTGTGCCCATGGGCACAGTACAAAGCAACTAATATTATAACTGCGCATAGCTATCCTACCCCGATATAGAAGAGTGAGATAAGGGGTTAGCAGGGCGGGCAGTGCCTAATCGCTGAAAGCGTTTTAGAGGCGGCACCACTTAAAATTAAACAGGCTGGGATGTCCCAGCCTGTCTCTTGCTTGCTAAGCGCTTTATTTCTTCTTGGCCTTCAGGTATTCCCTGATCTTTTCGACAATCAGGTTGGTCAACTCCTCCGTTTGAGATTTTTTGAGCTCGATCTCTTTTACGGCAGGTTCGGTTTTCTTCTTCACGTCTTTTTTGACGGCATCCGCTTTTGCCTTTGTGGTCTTTTTGACGGACTTAGCAGCCTTTTTCACGTCGCTTTTGGTTGCGTCAGCTTTGGCTGCTGCCTTTTTGGTGGTTTTCTTGGCTGCGCTCGCAACTTTCTTGGCGCCTTTTTTAACAGCGGCATCCGCTGCTTTAGCCCCTTTTTTCACTTCTTTTTCTGCTTTTTTGGCAGTGGATTTTGCACCTTTGGCAAGCTTCTTGGCTTCTTCTTCAACAGCTTTGCCTGCCTCAACTACTTTTTTCTTGGTTTTGGTTGCCATCTTTTCTCCTTTTTAACTTGCGCTAACTTTCTTTGATCATAATCGTTATTCGATGAGGAATATTTTTTGTACGAACTACCCGGCTACCTGCATGGCCAGGGCCAACGCCCCATACAGGCCGGCAATGCCCCCCAGCCCACTGGGTGAGATGTAAGCCTCCAAGTCATTCAATAGGGCAGGGATTTGTAGATAGCCGTTCAGCTGCCTGAGGAATTCTGCGCGCACCAGCGGGAACAGCTGTGCCTGCGCCATCACGCCGCCACCAAGGATGATGCGCTCCGGTGCCAGCATGCAAGCCGTATTGGCCAGGGCCAGCGCGATGTAATGCGCTTCCAGCGCCCACGCAGCATGGTCAGCTGGCAGCTCGTAGGCTTTCCGTCCCCAGCGGGCTTCAATGGCCGGGCCGCTGGCCAGGCCTTCAAAACAATCCTTGTGGAAGGGGCAAATCCCAGGGAAGGGATCTTGCGTGTAGTCATGAGGTAAAACCGTATGACCCATCTCTGGGTGCATAAGCCCGTGAATCAGCCTATTTTCAACGATTGCGCCGCCGCCGATTCCTGTTCCAATTGTGTAGTAAACGAGGTTTTTTAGGCCTTTTCCTGCCCCCCAGAGCGATTCTGCCAGCACGGCGCCGTTCACGTCTGTGTCAAAGGCCACCGGCAGGTCCAACGCCTGCTTAAAAGGGGTTACCAGGTCGGTATTGGCCCAACCGGGCTTGGGGGTGGCCAGTATTTTGCCGAAATCCGGCGAGTCAGGGCGTGGGTCTAATGGACCGAATGAGGCGATTCCCATGGCGGAAAGCCGGCCAAACTCAGATTGAGCCGTTTGAAAAAAATTAAGGCAGTTCTTGATGGTTTCAGTTGGGCTTTGGCAGGGAAAGCGGGCTTCGCTCAGGATCCGCCTGTCCGCGTCCATGACCGCGCAGATGAATTTGGTCCCGCCGCCTTCAATGGCCGCGTAAAGCTTTGTGTCCATTTCCGCCTCCACCTTAATTTTAGCTGAATACTGGGGGCAGGCATAGGTTTAAACGGCAGTCAAACCGGCCGACGCCCGCCTAAAACTCCTTGATTTACCCTTCATCCCTGAACTTAAGGCAACTTGGGAGTCAAACTTGTCTGAACGCGACACCCAAAAACCTTCAAAATCGCTTTCGGCCCTTGGCATCTTCAGGGGGAGAATTGAGACCCAAGAGGCCGCTCGTCATTAAAGCTTAAGGTGTATTTGTAATAGGCCGTGACAAGAAGCAGATAGGCATTGGAAGCAAGCGAATCAGTTTGTAAAGTCCTTCCACCTGCCTCTGGCAGGCGCAAAGGAGGCGGAAACTTGTGCGGTGAGCGTATCCCCAGGCCGCCTTTCAAGTTCCCGCGATGGAGAATCAATAACATCACTGGTTTCTCCTGGCCGGGCTCATTCCAGATCAAAGTAAGGGGTCAAATTCACCCATACTTATCAGCATTACTCGGCAAATAACTTGCATTCAAAAAATAAACTAGGCTTGTCCTGGTTCACAGACCTGTTCCCGGTCAATAATCCAAAGGCCTTTCTCTTGACAGGAAGCTCAAATACTAATACGATAAGTATCGAAACAGAATAAAATAAAACAATTAGATACTAATAGGATTAATATGACGGATTATGAAGAAAAAGCAAAATATTTCAGGGCTCTGGGCGAGCCCTCGCGCTTGAAAATCCTGGCGGCCCTCGTTGAGCGGCCGATGTACCTCGAACTTTTGGCCGAGCGCCTAAATCTGGCAGCTTCAACAACCTCTTTCCACCTCAAAAAACTTGAAGAGGCTGGCTTTATCAGATCTGAGCGGGAGCAGTTTTACACTGTTTATTACCTCATCCCAAAAGCCCTGGATGCGCGTGTGTTTGACCTCGTCAGGCAACCTCAAGAGGCCTTGCAGTTCCAAGCTGTGCAAGACCAGGCTTATCGGCAGAAGGTTCTGCGTACATTTTTTCTGGATGGCAAGCTGATAAAAATTCCAGTGCAACTCAAAAAGCGCATGATTGTGCTTGAGGAACTTGCCAGCAAATTTGAGCCAGGCCAGCCATACCCCGAAAAGCAGGTGAACCTGATTCTTGCCGATTACAACGACGATTTTTGCACGCTGCGCCGCGAAATGATCGCAGAAGGCTTGCTCACCCGCCAGGATGGCATCTATTTGCGGCCAAAAGTGGACTGAAATTTCACTTTAAGGTTGCCCGCTTTTGCACCCGCCCGGGCGCGGGCATACACTAGGGCAGGTTGTGCCGCGAGTATGCTCTATGCTGCTTTGCGGTAAGAGTACTAACGCAGGTAAACCGCAAGGAGTCGTCGCTTTCGCTTCTCTTAATGGCGGTTAAAGATCTGAATGTGAAATTATTCATTCTGAGAATAGCGAGGAATCTTCACCAGGCGGCCTGCAACCGGAAGACCCTTACTCTATGGTGCTTCGCAGTCAGCAAAGCCTCAGGGTTGCAATTAAGGGGGCTGGCCTGAATAACCCGATCTGGAGAATAAGATTCCAAGTATTGCTAAGCGCGGACGGTACGATTGGCAAATTGTTAACTTGAAATTTCATAGTTCTTGTTTATATAATCTAAGTAGGCGGATCCCTTTATGGGATACCCCGTGAGAGACACAACGGTCATACCTGCGAGAAGGACTTAGATCCTAGTGACGACCGAGCGATTGTGTCTCTCTTTTATTTCCCCTGAATTTCCAAGCCCAAATAGTTTAAACTGGGAACACAAAAGCTTCTGGATTTTAGGCAGGAGGCATTTTAGCAATGCGTTCCAACTTGAAAGCGTAGTAAAAGCCCGATCCACTTAGCGCCCAGGCTTCATGTTTTATTCCTCAAACCTCAGTGTTTATCCGAACCCAAATCGTGCGGCAGTTTCACGTTAGGTCCACCAGTAGCTTGCTCACTTGAGCTGCTTTCACACTGCATCCACATGAATTGATAAGGGGCAAGCTTCAGATCCCCTGGCTTAAATTTCTTTCCCGTCAACATGTCGGTATAACTTGCTGCGTCTTCCGAAAGCCAGCCAGAGACCGCTTGGGCGCTCAAATTATTGAGAATTAAAAGTCGATCTCCGTTATAGGTACGCCGGTATGCAGCCACTTTATTGTCATAATCAAAACCATACCAGGCAAATGTGCCCAGGCCAAAAATCTCGCTTTGTTTACGCACCGCAATCAAATGCCGAACCTGGTTTAGTAGTGAGTGCGCATGAACTTCTTGGGCAGCTACGTTTACATTACTGTAACCATAGACCGGGTCGTTGATCACCGGGGCATAAAGTTTTTCTTCAGGGGCAGTCGAAAAACCAGCATTTTCGCTGGAATCCCACTGCATGGGTGTGCGTAAGCCGTTGCGATCCCGTAAATGCACGTTGTCGCCCATGCCAATCTCGTCGCCGTAGTACAAAAATGGCGAACCCATCATGGTCAGTAACAGGGAGTGCATCAACAAGATCCGTCTTGAGTCATTCTCAAGCAGGGGGGCCAGCCGCCGCCGGATGCCCATGTTTAATTTTTGTCCGGGCTGGGGGGCGTAATGCTTCCACATCCATTCCCTTTCTTCCACGGTCACCATTTCCAGTGTCAACTCGTCATGGCAGCGCAAAAAGGTTCCCCACTGACAACCTGTCGGTAAGGCGGGTGTCCTTTTCAAGATAGAACGGATTGCGCTGATATCTTCCCTGGCCAGGGCCATAAAAAGGCGTGGCATCAATGGAAAATGAAAGTTCATATGCATCTCATCGCCATCGCCAAAGTATTGGATGACATCTTCCGGCCACATGTTGGCTTCAGAGAGCAGCAGCGTGCCAGGTTTATAACTATCCACAAATTGGCGCATCCGCTTTAAATAGGCATGTGTTTCCGGTAAATTCTCACAAGAAGTGCCTTCACGTTCAAAGAGGTAGGGTGGGGCGTCCACTCTCAATGCGTCCACACCCTGATCCAACCAGAATTGGATAATATCCAACATAGCCTGCTGGACGGCCGGGTTGTCATAGTTTAAATCTGGTTGGCTGCTAAAAAAGCGGTGCCAGAAGTACATCTGGCGCTTTTCATCCCAGGTCCAGTTGCTATCCTCAGTATCTGTGAAGATAATCCGCACGCCCTCGTATTTTTGGTTTGTGTCCGACCAAACGTAATAGTCTTTGTAGGTCTCAAAATCCGGGTGCGAGGGGTCCCGTGAGGCCAAAAACCAGGGGTGCTGATTGCTGGTATGGTTGGGAATAATCTCAACCAAAATGCGCAAATCGCGCTTGTGCGCTTCAATCATGAGGGTCTGGAAGTCCTCCAGACTGCCATAGGCTGGGAAAATCTTGGTAAAGTCAGAAACATCATAGCCGTCATCGTTAAGTGGCGATGGCATGATTGGCAATAACCAAATTACATCCACCCCCAAATTCTTCACGTAATCAAGCTTGGAAATCAAACCTGGCAAGTCACCCCAACCATCTGCGTTGCTATCCTTGAAAGCACGCACATTCAGCTCGTAAAAAATGGCTTTCTTGTACCAGAGTGGGTCAGTATTCATCATCATTTACTCCCAAAACAGCCTTCCCAGGCATTAATTTGTCATTTTGAGACGCAAGCACTCGTCAAAATCTATCCGTAGCGCACTCATAAAAAGATCAGGCGGGTTTTTCCCGCCTGAGTAAAAAACCTCGATTTGTTAGCCCTTGACCGAGCCAGCAAGCATCCCGCGGACGAAGTACTTCTGCAATCCAAGGAATACCGCCAACGGCAGTACCATGCTTACAAACGCCGCGGAAGTCATTAGCTGCCAGTCCTGGCCTTTTTCCCCGACCAGGGAAGCCACCGCATAGGTGACCACGCGGTTGTCGCCGCCTCCCAAAAATACCAGCGCCACGAGGTAGTCATTCCAAATCCACAGGAACTGTAAAATGGCAAAACTGGCCAACGCCGGCACCGAAAGCGGCAAAATCATGCGCACGAAAATGGTGAAATTCGAAGCGCCATCGATAAAAGCTGATTCCAAGAGCTCTCGCGGCAGAGTGCTGATGTAGTTGAACAGCAAATAGGTAGCCAACGGCAGGCCAAAGCCGGTATGTGCCAGCCAGATGCCCAGGAAGGTGCCATTCAATCCCAGCTTCACGTAGTCCTGCAGAATGGGTATTAGCGCAATCTGTAGCGGCACCACTAAAAGCGCTACCACCACTGAGAAGATGATATTTCTACCCGGAAAGTTCAACCAGGCAAAGCCGAACGCGGCAAAAGCTGCGATCAGGATGGGAATAATCGTCGCCGGGATGGCCACCGCCAGTGAGTTCAAAAAAGCGCGACTGAGGTCGTTGCCTTTTCGTTCGATTGTCTGGCCATTTCCATCGATGTATGTGATGGTCTTACCGGTCAACACATCCTCGTAGTTTTTTAAAGTAAAGCCGGTGGCAAAGCCAACCCACTCTTCCGCTGAGACGGTCAGTTTGCGCGTACGACGGTTGCCAAACCACTGCAGATAACGGCCATCGGGCATTTCTATGCCTTCCCGCCATTCTTCAAAGGTATGGGTTACGCCGTCAATGGTGATTGGACCGTTGACATCCATTTCTTTTGGCAAGAGAATCTCGTCGCTCTGCACCATCTCTTTGTGCGGAAAGACTGTCCACCATCCGGACTTAAAGATATCTGAACTCGGGCGGAAAGAGGTAATCAGGATGCCGATGATCGGGACCAACCAGATCAGGCAGATCACAATCAGGATAAAGTTGGTCAGAAAACTTGCGCGGCCTTTTTGGGCCTTATAACTTTTCTTAGCCATCAGAACCCCTTCCTTCCACGGTTGAATTCACGCAGATTATTCACAATCACCGGCAAAACCAGGATCAAGAGCACTACAGCAATCGCTGATGCCCGCCCAGCATGGTTGTAAGTAAAGGATTGCAGATAAAACTCGTTGGCGATCACGTTGGTCTGGTTATTCCCGCCGGTCATCACCCGCACAATATCAAAGGTTTTCAAGCTGAAAATGACTGTGGTAGTTGTGACTGTAATGAGGGTGCCTTTGACGTAGGGCACAACCACGCTCCAGAAGGCCTTCCACTCGCTTGAACCGTCAATTCTGGCGGCTTCTAAAAGCTCTGAAGGCACGCCTTTGATGGCTGAGGAAAGTATCACCATGGCATAACCGGTTTGCAGCCAGATCATGATCACGATCAGGAAGAAGTTATTCCACGGCGGCATGTTCAGCCAGGGTTGCGGCGTCCCTCCCAGCCCTGTGATGATGGCGTTGATCAGGCCGATTTCGTTCACACCGTAACCGGTTCCCTTATAGGTATACATGAACTTCCAGATGACACCCGCGCCAACAAAAGAAATAGCCATCGGGGTAAAAATGATGGACTTATAAAGCACTTCTGCCTTGGTTCGGTCAGCCAGGGTAGCTATCAATAATCCCAGCCCGACGCTGAAGGAGGTTCCAAAAATCAGCCAGAGCAGGTTGTTGCGGAAGGTTTCAAGCATGCGCTTGTCCGTGAAGGCGAAGATGTAGTTGGCAAAGCCTACGTTTTCCCGCCCCAGGGAATCTTTAAAGCTTGTCATTACTGAACGGACAACTGGAACGGCCAGGAACCAGCCCATCAACAGGACTGCTGGACCAACAAAAATGAGTGGCTGCAAAACCCTGGCCACATTGCGTGGCAGCTGTTCTACCAGCCAGTTTAGTACGGTATAAAGTAATGCCACACCTCCCACACCCCAAAGGATGGCGATGGGAATCTGTACGATCTGCGGAGCTTTATTAGCGCTCAGGAAGTTATACCCCCACCATAGGATAAAAGCGGTTCCACTGATAATGACGATTCCAAGGAGGATTTTCCCGAGAACGCTGGAAAAGAATCCAGAATTTCCCTGATTGTTAGGTTTGGCATTCATGGGTTCAACCGTCATGCTGACCTCCGATTTCTGAAGCCCTGAAGGGCAGTTTGGTCTGCCCTTCAGGTGTTTCTTTGCTGGGTTAACTCACAGCACTAATTTGGTCTACTTTGGCCAGGACTCGTCGATAGCCTGGAGGGCTTCCTGACGGGTCATAGAGCCAGAGACGTAGTCGGTCATGTACTTCCAGAAGGTACCAGCGCCGACAGCACCTGGCATCATGTCAGAGCCATCAAAGCGGAAGGTAGTGGCATTGCGGATGGTTTCCGCTACGCCGCGGGTGACGGGGTCTTTGTACCAATCGAGGCTGGCATCGTTATGGACGGCAATAGCGCCGCCATTTTCGACCCAACCCTTGAGGGACTCGCCGGTGGAGAAGTACTGGAAGACCGCGCGGACTTCGGGGCGGTCGTTGAACATGGCATAGATATCGCCAGCGCCGAGAACGGGTTTGCCGTAGGCTTCGTCAATGGGGGGCAGATAGAAGAAGTCAAAATCGACACCAGCAACAGCTTCCTTGGGGAAGAAGGTGGTGACGAAGTTACCCTGACGGTTGAACCAGCACTTGGGCGGGTTCTCGAACATGGGTTTGGGGGCATCGCCGAAGGAGATGGTGGGGATGGCTTTGGTACCGCCATAGACGTAGGCGTCGTTGAACCAGATGCCTTCGATTGCTTCGAGGGCTTTATTGACCTCGGGTGAGTCGAAGGGCAGTTCACCCTTGACCCACTTGTCGTAGGCCTCAGGGGGAGCAACACGGAGGAGGACATCCTCGATCCAGTCAGTCATGGTCCAGCCAGTGGCCGCACCGGACTCGATGCCGATGCACCAGGGGGTGTCACCATCGCTGGCGATCATTTCGGTGAGGGCCATCATTTCTTCCCAGGTGGTGGGAACTTCATAACCGGCCTCATCGAAGGCTTTCTTGGGATAGAAGACGAAGGACTTGCCATTGGCGCGGGCCCAAATGCCAGCGACCATGTCATTGCCGTCCTGGTCTGGGAGCATGGCAAGGTTCTGCCAGGCTTGCGAGTAGTTTTTCTTGATCCAGTCAGGGTTGATAACGGAGGCTGCATCGATCACGAAGCCCTTCTTGGCGGCAACGGCCAGCAGGCCGGGCTGTGGGAAGTCAACGATATCGGGTCGGTCGCCGCCTTCGAGACGGATGTTGATGGAGGCTTCGAACTCTTTGGAGCCTTCATATTGAATATCGATGCCAGTGGCTTCTTCGAAGGCCTTGATGGACTCTTCAAAGACGACGGCATCCTGATCGGTGAATGGGCCGGACATCTTGACGACGGTGCCATCCAGCTTGCCAGCATAGGCATCCGCCAGTTCCTGGCCAATATCGGCTGGGTCGGTGGCTTCAGCAACGGCTGGTTTGGATTCGGCTGGCCAGGACTCGTCGATAGCCTGGAGGGCTTCCTGACGGGTCATAGAGCCAGAGACGTAGTCGGTCATGTACTTCCAGAAGGTACCAGCGCCGACAGCACCTGGCATCATGTCAGAGCCATCAAAGCGGAAGGTAGTGGCATTGCGGATGGTTTCCGCTACGCCGCGGGTGACGGGGTCTTTGTACCAATCGAGGCTGGCATCGTTATGGACGGCAATAGCGCCGCCATTTTCGACCCAACCCTTGAGGGACTCGCCGGTGGAGAAGTACTGGAAGACCGCGCGGACTTCGGGGCGGTCGTTGAACATGGCATAGATATCGCCAGCGCCGAGAACGGGTTTGCCGTAGGCTTCGTCAATGGGGGGCAGATAGAAGAAGTCAAAATCGACACCAGCAACAGCTTCCTTGGGGAAGAAGGTGGTGACGAAGTTACCCTGACGGTTGAACCAGCACTTGGGCGGGTTCTCGAACATGGGTTTGGGGGCATCGCCGAAGGAGATGGTGGGGATGGCTTTGGTACCGCCATAGACGTAGGCGTCGTTGAACCAGATGCCTTCGATTGCTTCGAGGGCTTTATTGACCTCGGGTGAGTCGAAGGGCAGTTCACCCTTGACCCACTTGTCGTAGGCCTCAGGGGGAGCAACACGGAGGAGGACATCCTCGATCCAGTCAGTCATGGTCCAGCCAGTGGCCGCACCGGACTCGATGCCGATGCACCAGGGGGTGTCACCATCGCTGGCGATCATTTCGGTGAGGGCCATCATTTCTTCCCAGGTGGTGGGAACTTCATAACCGGCCTCATCGAAGGCTTTCTTGGGATAGAAGACGAAGGACTTGCCATTGGCGCGGGCCCAAATGCCAGCGACCATGTCATTGCCGTCCTGGTCTGGGAGCATGGCAAGGTTCTGCCAGGCTTGCGAGTAGTTTTTCTTGATCCAGTCAGGGTTGATAACGGAGGCTGCATCGATCACGAAGCCCTTCTTGGCGGCAACGGCCAGCAGGCCGGGCTGTGGGAAGTCAACGATATCGGGTCGGTCGCCGCCTTCGAGACGGATGTTGATGGAGGCTTCGAACTCTTTGGAGCCTTCATATTGAATATCGATGCCAGTGGCTTCTTCGAAGGCCTTGATGGACTCTTCAAAGACGACGGCATCCTGATCGGTGAATGGGCCAGACATCTTGACGACGGTGCCATCCAGCTTGCCAGCATAGGCATCCACCAGTTCCTGACCAATAGCAGCTGGGTCAAAACTGAGTTCAGGTGCAGCTGGTTCAGGTTCAGCGGCGGGGGCTGCTGGGGCTTCAGCTGCGGGAGCCTTGGTTGGTTCCACAACAGGGGCTTGGGTTGCTTCGGGTTTTGGAGCCGCGCAAGCGCCTAACAGCATTGCAATTACGATCACTACTGAGAGGATCGGCCAAACAAACTTCTTTCCTTTTTGCATTCTTACTCCTTTTCTATTCGAAAAAAAACGTACTTTCTTACCAAGAGGTCATATTCTTTAACGATTTCTTCCCTCCTTCTCCTTTGTGGAATTGCGGATGATAAGTTCGCTTTCTAACAGGATATTTTGCTTTTGTGAGTGCTTGTCCGCCAGCATACCAAGTAAAAGCTGGCAGGATTGGCGTGCGATTTCAGCCGCCGGTACACGGACGGTGGTGAGCGGCGGGTTGGCATAACGTGCCAGTGGGATGTCATCATGGCCCACAAACGAAAGCTCGCCGGGAATGTCCAAACCTGCTTCTCGGGCGGCTTCCATGGCTCCAAAGCAGACGTTGTCACTGGCTGCGAAAACCGCGCTGAATTCTGTTTTGGATCTCAGCAGCGACTGCATGGCCCTAAAGCCGGATTCAGCATCAAAGTCACCAAAGCGCACCAGGGTCTCATCAAAACTGATCCCAGCGGAATTAAGCGCTTGCTGATAACCGCTTAACCTCTGAGAGGCTGAGGAATACGGCAGTGGCGCGTCTGTGATGCAGGCAATTTGCTGGTGACCAAGTTCCAAAAGATGTTTGACCGCTTTTCGGGCAGAAGCTGCATTGTCAATGTCAACGGAATTTAGTTTGCAATCGGGCACAGTACCCATCAGTACCACAGGAATATCTGTTTTTTCCAGCAATTTCAGACCGCCATCGTCGTAGCGCGAGATGGTCAAGATCATGCCGTCAATGTGTTTGGCGCCGGTTAGCTTGTGGTAAGTTTGCAGCTGTTGGCCGGGCTCAACCCATTCGATCAGCAGGCTAATACCGTAAAGCTTCACCGAATCCAGCAGACCGCCGATCAGTTGCGGCAGGAAAATATCTGAACTGATATAGCGCGTGTCGCGCGTCATGATTAACCCAATAGCTTTGGCCTGATTGGAGGCTAGAGCGCGGGCAGAGGCGTTGGGCACGTAGCCCAACTTTGCCGCGGCCTCGTGTACTTTCATCTTTGTTTCCGGTCGGATGGAGAAGCGGGTGTCGTTATTTAGCACAAAAGAAACGGTGGTTCTTGAAACTCCCGCCAGGTCTGCAACATCTTGACTGGTAATTCTGCGATCAGCCACACTACTCTCCTGGATATTTTGCGACAGGTATTAACGCGCGTTAACTGTTAACACATAGTATAGCAATAGGCTCTAAATGAGTCAAGAGATGAACAAGCAATTAAGGAATGATTAAGAACAATATTATATTACCATCGTTTTGGAATCCTGCCCGTCCGGGTATTTTGCCATCGGCATCTTACAAAGCTCTGGTTATTAACCCCCCTCATGTTATCAATTTCTAATAGAAAACGATGGAAGTCGTTGTGGATTGGTGACACTTCCGTAGATGAAGGATCAGTTTTTTTGCGTTTCCTCCCATTCTTTTCTGTTCTTTATTTGTCAGCCTGAGCCTGTCTTGCGACTGCTTGCGTACTCGCGGTGCGCTGCACCATAGAGTAAGGATCTTCTAGATATGACTTGGGACTAGAAGATTCTTTGCTGCTGCTCAGAAAGGCAAATTAATTCATTGAATCAAACATATTTTCTGTTCTTAACAGGTAGGGAACGATGAAA
>CAYMNM010000067.1:0-11987 GCA_964391795.1 uncultured Anaerolineaceae bacterium
CGCTTGACAAATTCCTTGACGACTTCACTCATCAGGCCGTGCTGGGTGCGCTGCATCTTGAGCTTGACCAGTTTGCCGCCATTGGCATGGTCCAGAGTGACAATCGGCTTCAGAGAAAGGGTGCTGCCCAGCCATTTCATAGCCCCACCCAGACGACCACCGCGCACAACATATTCAATCGTTTGCAGACCCACCATTGTCACCAGATTTTCTCTGACCAGTTTGACCGCGTTGAGCGCGTCCTCAACGCTACCGCCGGCTTCTATAGCGCGCGCGGCTGCCAGTACCTGATAACCCAGGCCCATGGTGGTCGCAGCGCTATCCACTACATGCACTTTAAGTTCCGCGTCACGCGCGGCATTGGTAGCTGATTGGTAGGTTCCGGAGAGATCCTTGGCGATGGTTACGCAGATAATTTCGTCTGCGCCCTGGGCCTTGGCTTCTCCGAAAACTTTTGCATAGTCTTCAACAGAGGGCTGTGAGGTGGTCGGAGCCACGGGGTCGAGGGGTAAACGGGCAAAAAACTCTTCTTTGGTGATGTTTACGTTGTCGATGAATTGTTGATCTCCCCAGATCAGGTAGAGGGGAACAATCCCCAGGTTGTATTGCCTGATAAGTTCAGCAGGCAGGTCGGACGTACTGTCAGTGATAATTTTTATCATTTTATTAACCTCGGATGATTGCAGAATTCTCCAATCATACTGAGGTTTCCAATTAAATACAAGACTAATGTCTATTATTGGGATGGTGTCCAGTATTTATTTAAGAAGATTCAGGGCTTTGGGCGGCGGGTTTTCAAAAAAAAACTCAGATGAGAGATTCGGTAAACCCGGCCAGGTTACGCAGAAACTCCAACTGTCCGATGTGGTAATGATGGTGGAAGGCGAAGAAATAGAGCTTCCAACCCAGGCTGCCCTTCCAGTTACCGCTAGTATTCTCCTTAAAAAAGTCACTTTCATCCAGCTTGCTGATATTGTCAAAAACTTGTTTTTCAAGTGTATGGTATGTGGTCATGATCTCTTCCAGGCCAGGCAAACCAGGTTCATCGCCCTTCACAGGTTCAGAGCCTCTGGCAAAACGTTTGAGGGCCTTGGCCTCACGCGTTGGTTCTTCACCCAGAAGGAGAACAATTTGTACCAGGTTATCAGCCAAGTGGCCAAGCACCCAGCGCAAGCAGTTGCCGCCACTGGTGGGTTGGAGCAGTGACTGCTCATCGCTTATGTCTTTGATCTGCATTTCGATCAGGCTGCGGTTGCCTTCAAGCATGTGTAGATATTCCTGCTTTGTAATCATTGAGCCTCCGTCATTATTAGTTGTGTTCGAGGTTTCAATTCGCTTTCCTGCTTCTGTGGCTGAAAAAAATAAGGGGCTCCCAGTTTGGGTTCAAGAGGGTTGTCATCTTGCTGTACCAGCGGAATGCGTTTAAAAACCAGTTGTTCCCCTCCAAAAACTCTTGGCGCAGGTATGCTGACAATGTTGGTATATTTTTCACCCAAGACCTTCAGAACCTGACTGTTTTCTGTTCCCCTGCCAAAGGGCAGAATTATCGTAACCGGGCAACGCTCAAGGCGGTCACAGAGCATTTGGTAAGAATCTTCAGATTCAGCTTTCAAACCAGCTTCATTCAAGTCTTCCAACAAGCTGTGCCTGGCGGAATGAGAAGCAATTTCAACCCCTTGCGCTTGTAACCCTTTGAAGTAATCCCAGATTTCCGCGCTCTGCAGTGTATCTTCTGTGCCGGTGACGACCCCAAGTGTGAGAACATAACCTTTCTCAGTAAAGATACTAATCATGTCCCTGAATTCCTTGCGTAACCAACTCGTCCCCAGGTCATCCAGAGATATCAAAATGGCGTTTTCAGGTGGGCAGAGTCCGCGCTGGTAAAGGTCAGAAACCTGGCGGTAAGTCAACGTCTGCAACCCATTCTTTTCGATGGTTCTGGCTAACCAACGCATACCATATACCCCATCCAACGAATGAAGCATAATGCTAGGCGGTGTTGGGCATACCCTCAAGCGGAAATTTTGGTTAATTGTGCTATTCATCGCAGCAACAGGCTGCCACTTGGCCAGAAACATGGCCAGGATACAAAAAAAGAGCAAGAATCTGGGTTTAGTTAGCCACATTTGATTCCACGTGGGCAACAGACTCGGATCTTTCATCTATTCGTGGTTTGCCGGCGGTAAGAGCCATAAGCAAAGAAATAACCGCCAATGCAGACCAGAAGAGATAGTTCTGCCTGGGGCCTATGTAGTCGTAGATAACCCCGCAAATGGCATTACTAAAAATATAGCCAAGGCCATAAAGCGCGACACTGACAAAGCCGTTGGCAGTGGTAGTAAAGCGGCGGGGAATGAAAAGATTGATGAGGTGGATGGTAACCAGCAAGCGTAATGGAAAACTAATCCCTGTAAGAACGGCTGTAAACATCACAACAAGAGGAACCGGAAAGAGCCAAACCACAAAACGTCTAATCAAATCAAGAACAATGACCGCGATCACCAGGCGACGCGTTCCCAATTTCTCTAGAATGTGGCCGCCAAAATACATGAATGGAATTTCTACCAGCGCTATCAGTGTGGAAACCAGTCCAACAGTAGCTGTACTGACCCCCAGATCTTTCATAAAGATTGGCTCAAAAGAACGCACACCATCATTGAGGGTATCTGTTAATGCCAGAGCAACGATGGTCATCCAGAGATACCGGTTGTTGAGAATCAGTCTTAAGATTTGTTTGAATCCCATGGCGGGCGAATCTGACTCGTCGTTTTCAAAACTCCTCGCGGGTAGCAACCAAAAGACGATCGCTGCAAGCGCGAGCAAGAGCAAGACAAAGATGAGATCATTTACCAGAATGCCATAACGCTCGATCAACCATCCCCCCAAAAACGCCATCACAGAGAAACCTACTGAACCCCACAATCGCATCTTACCAAATCGGTTTCGCCCACCATTTGGGTGAATTCCAGCCTGATAACTCAAATTAATGGCTGTCGAACCGATAATCATGCTGATGGTATACGCCAATGTGTACAAAAATAGGATCGGCAGATATTGGCGCAACAGGGGCAGAGCTCCCATGATTACCATCCAAATCAAAATCGCAAGGCTTAAAATGAGGCGTTTTTGAGCGCTACGATCAAACCAGAAACCTGCTTGGGTGGCCAGCAAGATCTGTACGATTAAGCCCGCAATTAATAATGAACTAATTTGCACGCCTGAAAACCCAATAGCGCGAAAGTGGATGTTGAGGAAAGGCAGCAGAACGCCAATGGCAGCATAGAACAACGCAAAGTAGAGACTGAACCCGTAGATTCCCTGGCGATAACTTTTGTGTTCTCTGCTCAATGATTGCATTTTTCTATCCTATCTTCTGAGGCTTTGCGAGCGTAATGGTCCTGGTTTATTAGTCATAGTTTCAGTACAGTGAAAAGAATATGGTTAGCTCTAAATCTTAAACTTTAAGCTCTGGTTCCAATTCCTGATGCAGTTCATTGCAGTAAGCATTGAAAGCCGTAGAAAATTGCAGGCCTTCAAGGCGCGGCCGCGGGAGGTCGATAGGCATATCCTTCTTAATACGAGCTGGTCTGGATGAGAGCACCAAAACTCGATCCGCCAAGTAAACGGCTTCTGGTATGGAATGCGTGACCATCAGAACGGTCTGGTGTTTTTCTTCCCAGATACGCAACAATTCATCTCCCATGCGTTCGCGGGTGAAGGCATCCAATTGGCCGAAGGGCTCATCCAAAAGAAGCAGTTTGGGCTCCCTGATTAACGCCCGGGCAATAGAAGCGCGCTGGGCCATGCCTCCGGAAAGCTCGTGAGGATAGTGTTTCTCAAAACCATTCAACCCAACTAGATCCACCATTTGTTGAGTGCTATTTTGTAGGAGTGCTCCTTTGATGCCATCCAGTTCCAGAGGTAGGCTAATGTTTTGCGCGAGGGTGCGCCAGGGCATCAGGTCTGGTTTTTGAAAAACCATGCCAATCCCTGCTTTATCGGGTGATTGCCCGTCAATCAGGATTTCACCGGAACTTGGGCTGATTAATCCAGCTAAAGCTCGCAGAAGGGTGCTTTTGCCGCCACCCGAAGGTCCGATGACGCAGGTAAAAGACCCGGCCGCGATTTCAAAATCGAGTTCATCAAGCACTTCCAGGGTGCCATCGTTCTCAACGAAGTCAATATGCAGTTGCTTGACTCTTACCAAGCTCTCACGGGAGGAAAGCATTATTGTAGGCTCCCTTCAAGTCGATGGGTGTTTTCATCAAGTCAAGTTCCAACAATACTTGCTGCATATTCTCCCAGTTCGGACCAATGTCGCTTTTTTCTGTGGAAAGCTTCCAGAGTTTGATGGATTCTGCCAGCACTTGTTTCTGGATTTCAGGTTCAGCACTTTTGAGATTCTCAATATACTTTTCACAGATATTAAAAGTATCGTCCGGATTCTCAACTACCCAATCGATGCCCTTGCTGATGGCATGAACCATTTTACGAACAAGCTCTGGGTCTTCCTGAATTGTCTTTTCATTGGTGACCAAACCGTTGCCTACCAGGCTGACGTAATCTTGAACACGAATAATGTTGATGTCATAACCCCGGGCTCTGAGCTGCACAGGTTCGTTTGCCAGATAGATGACGGCGGCATCCACCTGCTTGGTCGCCAGGGCTTCCACCTGGGTGTAACCAATGGATTGAAGCTGGTAATCGATATTGCTCAGGCCGGTTTTATTTGCCAGGGCTTCAAAACCGATGTAATTGGCTCCATAAAGGCCAGGCAAGCCGATATTCTTGCCTTTCAGGTCCGCTGGTTTTTGGATACCTGCGTCTGTAAGACTGACAACTCCAACCGGATAGTCTTTGTACCAATCCAGTACTTCTACCACTGGTAATCCCTGACTGCGCGCTAAAAGCACTTGTTCACCGGAGGCAATCATGAATTTTTCTTTGTCAGCCCCCAGTAACGACACAAAATCAGCTTCGTTCCCATAGGCCAGTTTCACTTGCAGTCCCTCATCCTTAAAATATCCATTATCAATGGCAACATAAAAAGGAGCAAATTGCACGTTAGGAATATAGGTGAGGTTTAAAGTGATTTCCCGCAGAGCAGTATCGCCTTCTGGTTTAAAAACCCCGCAGGCAGTCAGAACGATAAAGAGTAAAAGGATAAATGAAAGGCCGATTCTTTTAATGAGCATTTATATTCCTTTGCGCCAGGTTTGCCAGGCTAAAACCCTGGATTCCACCAGGAGGATTAAACCGTAGAAAGCAGAAGCCAAAAGCATCAGCGTAAATACGGCTACAAAAACCAGGGCGGTATCGTACTGCCCCCGCCCAACGTTGATGAGAAAACCCAGCCCCTGGTCCGAGCCCACTAATTCGCCCACTATAGCGCCAATAACTGATAAGGTAGCGCCGACCCGCAGGCCTGCCATGATCACAGGCAGGGCGGCTGGCCATTCAAGATAGCGTAAGGTTTGTTTTGGGGTCGCTCGTAAAGAATGCATAAGCTCGCGAAGGTCGCGCGACACTTCCCTGAAACCCACCAAAGTATTAATCAGGATGGGGAAGAAGACTGTCAACGCGCAGATAAAAACTTTTGTTTCAAGGCCGGGGCCCAGCCATATAACCAAGAGCGGTGCAACGGCAACGATCGGTACAGATTGGCTGGCAACCAGGAAGGGCGAAAGCAGCCTCTCCGCCAGAGGTTTGCGTGCCAACCAATAAGCCATAAGAGTAGCCAACGAACTGCCAATTAGCAATCCCAACACAATTTCGAGCAGGGTATAAGAAAAATTACGCCACAGAATACCATTCCCAAGTACTTCCAGAAATTTGTGCCAGACATCCCCCGGCTTGGGAAGAATGAAAGCTGGCAGATCAGTGAGCGTGGAAACAAGCATCCAAAGCAAAATTGCCATGCCCCAGGCAATCAAAAACATTAGCAACCGATTATGAGTCAAGCGCCTCAAAGCAAATTCACCATCTTGCGGGGTTTTAGTAAGGATGGGTTCCATGACGTTTTCTGAGCTTGAGTATACCGAAATAGCGGAAGGCTTTCAATCATTCCCGGCTATAATAGAACTCATGCCAAAAAAGGAAAACGCCTTCAGCAATATCCTTCTGATGCCAAATTCAGCCATGGAGAAGGCTTTGCGTCTGGCAAATGAGGTTCACGCCGTCCTGAATGCATTGGGCGTCGGCAACGATCTAATGCCCTTTGAGTTTCGTCGCGAAACGCTATGCCCTTTCATCCAGGGGCATGATCTGGTGGTGGCTTTTGGGGGTGATGGCACCTTGATCCGGGCTGGGCATTTTTCCGCGCCGCAGGGGATACCGCTCATTGGGGTGCAAGCCGGTCATCTTGGTTTTTTGGTGGAGTTGAGCGAGGATAATTGGCAGGGCTTGCTGCCGCGCTTACTGTCAGGGGATTTTCACCTTGAAAAACGAATGATGCTTAAAGCGGAACTCTACCGCGATGGTGGAGTGATTTGCAGCTGGGATGTGATCAATGACGTGGTGATTGCCCGCGGGTCCCATCTGCGCTCTATTGAAATTCGGGTTGACGTGCAAGAAGGTTACCTCGCTTCTTACATTGCCGATGGACTGATACTGGCCACTGCAACCGGGTCAACGGCATATGCCATGGCTGCTGGCGGGCCGATTTTGCCACCTGAACTGCGCAATATGCTGCTTGTACCCATTAGCCCGCATCTCTCGCTTGAACGCGCAGTGATTCTGGCTGAAGGCGCCAGTGTGATCTTACGTACCGCACCCGATAACGATGCCATTATCAGCGTGGATGGATCAGACCCCATTACCCTTGTGCCGGGTGATTTTGTAAAAGTTGTCAGCAACCCACAATCCCTGGATATGGTACGCTTTGGCGCACCAAACTACTTCTATCACAATCTTGCCAGATTGCATTATCGCAACCCAGCAGTAAAGTTAGGCCCAAATGAATGAAGCTGCCGATAAAAACCCTGAAGAGCTATCCCTTCATCCTGAAGATGACAATGGGGCCGCACAAACCGCTTTGAAACCTGAAAGTACAGGGGTTCCTCCTGCTGTGTTGGCCATTGATGAAGTGCCCACATTGCGCTGCAACCGCTGTAACAAACCTATTACGCCTGCTGAGGCGATTCTGACCCCTACCGGTTATCGTTGCAAAGACTGTGTCAATCAGCACCTCAAGATTTTCGATACTACCAAAGGCTTTGACTTCCCTTTGGCTTTCATCATTGCCTTCATAATTTCACTGGCTGGCTCATGGTTGGTGGCGTATCTTGGCTTCATTACTATTTTTTTAGCTTCCGGCCTGGGATTGCTGATCTTTAACCTGGTAAACAAACTTATCAAACATCGCCGCAACCGCAAGCTGAAGTGGGTTTTGGGGGCGGGGGCATTACTTGGGTCATTGCCGGCATTGGTACTGATGGGGTTAC
Source organism: uncultured Anaerolineaceae bacterium (assembly GCA_964391795.1). GTDB lineage: Bacteria > Chloroflexota > Anaerolineae > Anaerolineales > Anaerolineaceae > Mesolinea. Next base: position 7,443 of record CAYMNM010000067.1, read on the forward strand.
CATCCCTTTCTGCCATGATGCGGACAGGAAACCCTGCGTTCCTACTATCCCTACTCTGGCCAATGGTCTATACCCTGCTCATCACCAGCAGTGTTTTCGCCCAGGCAAGATAAACTATGCTGCTTGACCTATCCATCCGTAATTTTGCCATCATCCCCGAACTTAATTTGGAATTAAACGCGGGTCTGACGGTTTTTACAGGCGAGACCGGAGCTGGCAAATCCATCATTCTGGATGCGCTTGGCCTGGTGCTGGGAGGTAAAGCTGACCCAGGCATGATCCGCAAGGGCTCCGACAAGGCCACCGTGGAGGCTAATTTCAGGGTTTCCGCAGCTTCGCAGGCCTGGCTAAACCCGCTGTTGGATGCAGAAGGTTTGCTGGATGAACCCGGTTTTCTCACGCTTGCCCGAGAAGTTCGCGCTGAAGGTCGCAATATCTCCAGAGTTAACGGGCGCTCCGTCAGTCAATCCCTGTTAGCTGAGATTGGAGAAGCCTTGGTGGATACCCACGGGCAATCCGAGCACCTCTCACTACTGAAGGTGCGCAACCACCTTAGCCTACTGGACCGTTTTGCGCATGATGAGGCTGAATTGAAGGCTTATACCGCCGCTTACGCACGTTTCCAGGAACTCAAAGCCAGGTTAAACAAACTTAAGGATCAACAGCGTAATACCACACAGCGTTTGGATATGCTGCAATTCCAAATAAAGGAAATTGAAGAGGCCAAACTCATCCCCGGTGAAGAAGAAGAGTTGCGCTCCGAGCGTACCCGGCTTGCCAACGCCGAAACGCTCAGCAAACTGGCGGCTGAAGCCCTTACTGCCCTTGATGAAGCCACACCTGAGAATAGTTCAGCCACCGATCTGCTTGGTATTTCCAGCCACAACCTGGTTGAACTCAGTCACATTGATCCTGCCTTATTACCCCTGTCGGAACAGCTGGACGCAGCCCTGACCGGGCTTTCTGACGCTGCTTATGAACTGCGTTCCTATCTCGAGACTCTGGAGTTCAATCCAAAACGCCTTGACTTGGTTGAAGAACGTTTGGATTTGTTAGCTAATCTCAAACGCAAATATGGCGGCAGTGTAGAAGAAGTTATGACGCATCTCGCCATTATTAAAAACGAGTTAGAGGAAGTGACTAACTCAGAAGAACAGATAGAGCAAGTAAGCAAAGAAATAGATGAGATGTTGTTAAAAATGGGTACGCTGGCTACAGCCCTCAGTCAAAAACGCAATCAGGCAGCCCAAAAACTTGGCAAGGCAGTTGAAATCCATCTTGACCAGCTTCAGATGCAGAAGGCGCGCTTCCAAGTTCAGATTATTCAGACAGAAAGCCCTGATGGTCTTCCGAATTGTGGTAACTCTGATGCCAAATCACCCAAACTGGCCTTTGATGCCAGCGGCACAGACCAGGTGGAATTTTTGATCGAGACCAATCCTGGTGAAGGGTTGAAACCCATGGCAAAAATTGCTTCAGGCGGCGAAACATCCCGACTGATGCTGGCTCTCAAGAACGCGTTGGCGGATGCAGACCAGATCCCGACCCTGATATTTGATGAAATTGACCAAGGGATAGGCGGCCGCGTTGGGCTGACAGTGGGCGAAATGCTCTGGCAGCTTGGGAGGGCTCACCAGGTATTCTGCGTTACACACCTCCCCCAACTAGCTGGTTTTGGAGATCAGCACTTCAATGTTGCCAAAGCAGAAGAGACTGGGCGCACGATTACCCAGGTAAGCCAATTAGAAGCTGAAGGCCGATTGCAGGAGCTGGCAGCCATGATGGGAAAAGTTAGCCAGGCGTCATTAAATACCGCTGCTGATATCCTTGCCACTATTCAGCAGATAAAGGGTAAAATTCAGACAGACGGCCACTAAAGCGAACTCACAAAATTTTAGCGGTTGTCATTAATGAACCATAACGGGTTTTGACGCTCCTTAAGGAGAGAAGGAAAAGCATATGCCCAAGACGTCAGATATCTTATCAGTCATCCTCGGGGGTGGTCAGGGAAAACGCCTCTTCCCACTCACTTCCGAACGCTCCAAACCCGCCGTGCCAATCGCCGGCAAGTATCGTTTAATTGACATTCCAATCAGTAACTGCCTCAATTCTGGCATTTTCAAAGTAGCTGTTCTTACTCAATTTAATTCTGTATCGCTTAACCGCCATATCACTTCCACCTATAACTTCGATGCTTTCCATTCCGGTTGGGTGCAGGTTTGGGCAGCAGAACAGACTATGGCGCACACGGATTGGTATCAGGGTACGGCGGATGCTGTGCGCAAGCAGTTGTTGCAGATTGTTTCTGCCCGCTGCGATTATGTGCTCATTTTGGCAGGTGATCACCTTTACCGTATGGACTACGCCAAAATGGCGGAATTCCATTGGCAGAACGACGCGGACATCACCGTTGCGGTACAACCAGTACCAAAGACCGAAGCCTCACGCTTTGGCATCCTCAAAGTAGATGAAGGTGGCTGCATTACTAATTTTGCCGAGAAACCCAAAGATCCGCAGTTACTTGAAACCTTTGTCAGCCGTAATGATCCTGAACAACCCTATTTGGGCTCCATGGGCATCTACCTCTTCAAGACGGATGTACTCATTGATCTGCTGACCCACGACCGCAATCATGAAAAACTGGACGACTTCGGAGGAGACATTATTCCCTTTGCCATCCGCGAAAATATGTCGGTCTATGGTTACAGCTTTGAGGGCTATTGGCGTGATATTGGAACCATCCGCACCTTTTATGAAGCTAACCTGGAACTGGCGGAAGACAAACCTTCATTTGACTTTTTTGACCAGCGCAATCCGATCTACACCCACGCACGCTTCCTGCCTGGCTCGCGCACACATTCCTGCAATATGAACAACGTACTCTTGGCCGAAGGGTGCAAGGTGTCAGGCGATATCATTGAACATTCCGTGATTGGCTTGCGCAGTATCATTGGCGAAGGTACCCATATCTTTGACAGCATTCTGATGGGCGCAGATTACTATGGTTACTCAAAAAGCGGTACACCGGTAGGCATTGGTAAGAATTGTCATATTCAGGGAGCAATTATTGATAAAAACGCCAGTATCGGCGATAACGTGGTGATTAAACCCTTCCCTGAAGATGCCGAGATTGACCACCCCATGTATGTGGTTAGGGATGGCATCGTCATAGTTCCAAAGAACATGGTCATCCCCTCCGGGACCATCATTGGGCCTGAAGCCTGAAAAACCAAACGCTAAGACAAAGCTGGCCTACGATGAGGCCAGCTTTTATTTAACAAGGTTTGCCGAATTGCAGCTGGTAGGCCGCGATGCTGAAGGCGGATGCCACATTCAGTGAGCCCTTGATGCCCGCCATAGGCAGCCGGAGAGTTTGGCTTGCCAGGCGCAACAATTGCGGGTCGGCACCGGCGATTTCATTACCAACAGCCAGAGCAAGTTGGGTCCAGTCGCTTGGTGTCTGCCAAGTGAAAAGGTCCATCGAGTCTTGTGTTGCTTCCAAAACAATCAGTTTCGTTCCTTCCAAAAGCAGTCTTTGTGCCAATTCAACCGCATTGTTGGCTTGTTCCCACGCAAGGCGTTTTTCAGACCCCAATGCGGTTCTTGCAACGCTATCTTGTTTATCTGGTGTGGGGGTGATGCCGCAAAGGTAAAGCCTGGCCAAACCTGCTCCATCCGCGCTTCTGAAAATCGCGCCTACGTTCTGGGCCGAACGCACATTATCCAGTAAACCATAGATCTGGCGGTTCCAATTTTGTTGGGAAGCGGTGACCACATCTAGATTCTGAGGCAGGCGATTTTCCCCAATTTGCATCTCTGATCCGCACTTTGGGCAATATGAGCCACTGAAATGAGCCAAATCCAATGGAAAACGCAAATGACAAACCGGATTAATACACTCGGCAAACACCCAATTAGTTGGCGATGGCATGAGCTTAGTTTACCAAGTTTTAGATAGGCCATCAGCAATACTTGGTTTATTAGTGTTTTCTGGCTTGCATGATTATTGGTTTTGGAAGCTGATACTGGAGCTTAAAATGTTAGACGCCTGGGTGAGGGGGGCACCCAAGCGTCTAACAATACAAGTATACATAATTGGGCGAAAAAATCAAGATTTGCGCATTGGTTGTGATTCACAAATGAAAATGTCATGATAGATTCACAAGTGATAATGTCATGTTATGGAAGAGAGAATAACATTGACACTCAAAGAACTGAAACGTCTCAAAGTGATTGAGTTGACCTTAGCCAAACAACTTCGCTGTAAGGAGGCAGCTGAGAAGCTGGGTATTAGCGGAAGGTGATCCCGCCGCTTTCGGTACAGAAAGGTTCAAAGCGGTAACCGGCCAAAGTTAAATCATGCAACACCAGGCCAAGCCCTTCAACCGTGTTTTCCCGGTTTTGGCCGCCATCGTGCATCAAAACGATTTTGTTAGGGTAGGTGAGGCCAGCTTTGACGTTATTGAGAATGGAATCGCCGGGAATACCACTCCAGTCCAATGTGTCAATAGTCCAGAACGCGGGCACAAAGCCAATCTGGGCGAT
>CAYMNM010000068.1:0-11791 GCA_964391795.1 uncultured Anaerolineaceae bacterium
TGATCATCGGCAAATTGATCCCTGCTGGCACTGGTTTTGTTCCAGGTCGGTTTGACAACGAAAATGGAATTGCCAGCATTATTCGTGAGAATAATGGCGAAGAAGGCACATACCACAGTTTCGACGACGTTGATGACGATGACGCGGTATTCGATCATGACGTCGACGATTTTGATCTTGAGATCGAAACAGCAATCGACGACGAAGAATAATCCAGTAAGAATTTGACTTAAGGAGAGGTTTGACACCTCTCCTTTTTTAATTAATGGCAATATCTACTTATCATTTATGAGTTTTTGACGCGGCAAAATAAAACACTATTTACCAACCGTTTATGCTATATTTACCCCGAATATCGGAAAAAACAGGAAAGAACAGGTCTTCTCATGGATCAGACAGCAATTAAGAAAGTTAACATCAACACCGAAATGCAACAGTCCTATCTCGATTATGCGATGAGCGTAATTGTGTCCAGGGCTCTGCCTGACGCCAGGGATGGTTTGAAGCCAGTTCAACGGCGAATTCTTTACGCCATGTACGACATGGGCGTGCGGCCTGATTTGGCACATAAAAAGTCAGCCCGAATAGTTGGTGAGGTACTTGGCAAATACCATCCTCATGGTGATTCCGCTGTTTATGAAGCCATGGCGCGCATGGCCCAGGATTTTTCCGAACGCTACACACTGGTTGATGGCCAGGGTAACTTTGGCAGTATTGACGGTGACCCCCCTGCAGCCATGCGCTACACAGAAGCCCGACTTTCAAGCCCTGCAATGGAAGTGCTGAATCAATTGGACATGGATACGGTTGATTTTGCAGAAAATTTTGATGGCACGCTGAAGGAACCTTCGGTATTGCCTGCTGCGATTCCAAATCTTTTGGTTAATGGGGCTTCTGGCATTGCTGTTGGGATGGCTACTAACATACCGCCTCACAATCTGGGGGAGGTTGTGGATGGCCTTGTGCTTATGCTTGACCATTGGGAAAGGTTGGATGACCTGACGGTTGAAGACCTTATGCGCTATGTCAAAGGCCCAGACTTTCCAACAGGCGGCATGATTCTGCAAGATTCAAAGGCCGAAACTCTGGCCACGATATACGGCAGCGGAAACGGTCTAATCCAGATCCGTGCACGCACCCGTCTTGAAGAAATCTCACGCGGCCGGATGCGTATTATTGTTACTGAATTGCCTTACATGGTCAATAAATCCAATCTGATTGAACGAATCGCGGATATTGTGCGTGACGGATCACTTGAAGGTGTTTCTGATCTGCGCGATGAATCTGACCGCCAGGGCATGCGCATTGTGATTGACCTCGCTAAAAATGCTGACCCTGAAGCCGTGCTGAAGACGCTTTACAAACGAACCCCAATGCACAGCACTTTTGGAATCAACCTTCTTGCGCTCGTGGACGGCAGCCCACACAAACTTTCATTGAAACAAGCTCTCAAGGTTTTCTGCGAACACCGACTGGAGGTTGTAAAACGGCGAAGTCTCTTTGAACTGAAACGTTTTCAAGAGCGCTTACACATTCTCGCAGCCCTCAAAATTGCACTAAAGAATATTGATGAAGTCATCAACATTATCCGAAAGTCGGCTACTACGGAAGATGCCCGTCAAAATTTGATGTCGCGCTTTAAGCTGGATGAAATCCAAGCCAATTCCATCCTCGAGATGCCTTTGCGTCGGTTGGCTTCCCTCGAACGGAAAAAAATCGATGAAGAATTTGCAAATATTAATGCCGCAATCGATCGCTTAAATTTGCTTCTGAAATCTCCTCTGGCGATGCGTCAGGTTGTCATCAGAGAATTGAAAGAAATTCGAGAGCGCTACGCAGATGCAAGGCGCACACAAATCATCCATCTGGGTGAAGGGGAGAGTGCTTCCCAATTGCTTACTCAGACGGATGTTATGCCGATGGAAAATTTCTGGGTTCAGGTGGATGAGAAAGGTAAAATTTCACGGACAGATGGCGATCAAACCAATCGACTGGGTGGAGCAGAAGCTCCCTGGATTTTAGTGCGTACTAACTCGCATCAGACGGTTTACCTCGTGACAGCTTCTGGCAAGGCAGCAGCTATCCATTCACTTTCGATACCTGTCCAGAAAAATGCCGAAGAAGGAGCAAGCATCCACAAGATAGCCCCTCTCGCAGAAAATGACGATTTATTGGCGATTTTTGGCCTTCCCATGAACCGTGGGGAAGAGAATGGTCACTACGTCATAACTGTATCAAGAAATGGCATGATCAAACGCACTGCTATCAATGAGCTGCCAGGGGCTTCTGCCAGCAGCTTCGTTCTGGCAAAAACCAATGAAGATGATGAAATATTTGAAGTCTTATTGACTGAAGGAAACCAGGATCTGCTGCTAACTACTGCCAACGGTATGTCTATTCGTTTCAACGAAGAAGATGTTCGCCCAATGGGACTGGTTGCGGCGGGAGTAAACGCAATTAAATTGAAAGAGGGTGATTATGTTGTCGGCGCAAGCACGATTGCAGAAAAAGATGAAGTCGGCTTGATTTCCACTGAAGGTCTTGCCAAGCGGACACCTGCTGAGGACTTCCCTGTACAGGGAAGATACGGACAAGGTGTTATCGCATGGAAGCTCCCAGGCAATGACCAAGTGGCTGCTCAAATTGTTGGTAAATTGACCGATAAAGGTATTTGTCATTTTAGCAAACAAGCCAGTAAAGTATTCCAGATTACAAATGCACCCGCACGCAAACGAGCTGCCAGCGGCATTTCTCTATTTACATTAAAGCCCGGGGATAACGTGATCGGTTTTACACCACTTGAAGATTGTTCCAGTTATTGGGGAGATAAATAGATCCGAACCGTGCTGGTTTTTGAGATGCCAAATAATTATGGAAAGATTGGTTCAGGCTCACCAAGAATTGGTATCGGTTTGCGAACATTTACGTCCCAAACCGCGCTGATACGGGCAAAGACCTCCCGGAATAACCAGTACCGATACCTGGAAGGGATGTAATCTGACTGTTCGATGGTGATACCGTATGCGTCTAAGCCTATCGAACGGCAGATATATACAGCGCGCCATAGATGATAGCCTTGAGTAAAAACCAGTACACGGTTGAGGCCGAAGATGTGTTTTGCTCGATAACAGGTATCATAAGTGCGTTGGCCAGCAAAATCCCGGACCACATCAAAATCCTGCGCACCATGTTGCACTAAGTAATTACGCATAGCGGTGGGCTCGTCGTAGTAAACAAAACGGTTATCTCCACTGACTAAAATTTTGTTGATCTTTTTGGCCTCATAGAATCCGAGAGCTCCATCCAACCTGTCTCTTAATGCAAGACTGGGCGTTTTATCCCTGTTTAAACCAGCGCCGGGAACGATACCGACCGCAAAGTTTACGTCCGCAGTTACAGGTAATACATAAGGCAGAGATGTCAGATAAACATAGAGGTTAACCACCAGAATTAATAGTATCAATACAACCAAGGTCAGGAGGATTTTTTTCATCATGGTTAAGGGAGTTCTAACAAATCAGAAAGCCTAATTTCCTGAACGTCAAGGAGATTGCGTAGCGGATCGTAAAAGGTATCAGGAACCGCAGAAAGACCGTTTATTTCGTAGTCGAGGGCTTTACTAAGCAATTCCCTACCTTCAACTGTGTTCGAAAATTGGATCAAATATTCTGAGACCTTGTTCTGTAACGGTAGAGCGAGATTGCTTGCGTAAGAAACGGCGCGGTTGGGTATCACAGGCGGAGAAGCCCAAATTATTGGCACTTTATCCATAATATCCGGAAGATCATTAATTACAATAGATGCAGTCCTTGGATCACTGATAGACGCGTAGGTAGCTGCAAATTGGCAAATCCCCTGGATGTAAAGCGAGCGTAAACTGGCAGCACTGGACTGTGTGAATACAGGCTCCTGGATGGGTACGTTAGCACTGATCAGGTAACCCATTGGTACCCAATAACCAGAGAGGCTTTTTTCGCTAATAAAGCAACCTTTTGTGCCGTTGAATTGATTTAAAGCGCTTGCAGCATTTGTATTAGAGGTATTTGTTGTGGGGTCAAAAAAGACCTTGAAATTACCATTCTTATGGGCAAAAAATTGTGTTCCGTATGATTTAACCCCAGCGTGGGTACTTATCAAACCAGCAGTTAAAAGTTCTTTTTGCTTGCCAATGATATATTCGATGGGTCCAAGAAAGGTTATATCGACATTTCCATTTAGAATTGATTCCTCCAGTTCAAAGTATCCTGCATAGTATTCGTAATTAAACTTAATGTTCAGGTCTTCCTGCAATTTTGAAACCAACTGATCCAAAGCGATTTTCTGTTCCTGGTTGTTCCAGGAGGCAATTAATCCCAGGGTTATCGGGTTTTCAGTTGTCCCCAATGCTGCTGGAGTGGGCGTAAATGTTGGCAAAGGTGTTGGACTGGTCAAAACTGATAGGTTGGACCCACCAACGCCGACTTGCGGCCTTGCAGCTGAACCTGTGTCGCATGCCTGTAGGACAAAAAGCGCGAGAATTAAGCTTATAAATAACGATCTTGCCCATCTTTTTGCCATGCCAAAATTTTACCCTAACTAAGGTTCATGTTAAAATGCCTTTGGAGGCGCAAAATGAAAACATTGAATATTGGCGTCAAAAATCCTGATGAATTGAATTTTATTTTTGGTCAATCCCATTTTATTAAGACAGTGGAAGACCTTTATGAAGTATGTGTTGCAGCTGTTCCGGGCATCAAGTTTGGTCTGGCATTTTGTGAAGCTTCCACAGATCGACTGATTCGCACTAATGGAACAGATCCCGCTTTAATTCAGCTTGCAGCGGATAACGCGATGCTTGTTGGGGCAGGCCACACTTTCTTCCTTTTTCTTGGACCCGGTTTTTACCCAATTAATATTCTGAACACCATCAAGAACGTTTCCGAAGTCTGCAATATTTATTGCGCCACAGCCAATCCAGTAGAAGTAATCCTGGCTGAGAGCGCGTTGGGAAGAGGGGTTTTAGGGGTAATCGATGGACAGTCTCCTCTGGGAATCGAAACAGAAGAAGACGTTAAAAAACGACAGTCCTTATTGCGCCGTTTTGGGTACAAACAAGGTTAAGACTGAAAGTAAGCTTTCAAAATGGGTAATATTTTTTTCAAAGCATCCGCCCTATGGCTGACACTATTTTTTAGCTCTTCTCCGGCTTCGGCCATGGTCAGCGGGTAAGATTCAAGTTTAAAAATGGGATCGTACCCAAACCCCTTGCTTCCTTTTGGCAGATCAGAGATTTCACCTTTACAGATTCCATGGCTGTAATCCAAAGTTCGACCGTCAAAAAAAACCGTAAAGCAATGAAAAGCTGCCTTCCAGGGCTTGGGATGGGGCTGCAACTTTTCAATTAGATATTTGCAGCGCTGAGCGTCAGTGTGAAATTCAGAACCGGAGAATCGATGTGAAAAAACCCCAGGAGCACCGTTTAGTGCTTCAACTTCAAGACCACTATCATCAGCCAGGCATGGAACATGGGTAGCTTCAAAAAAAGCTTTAGCTTTTAAAGTCGCATTTTCCAGATACGTCTCCCCAGTCTCAGGCACATCCAAAGAAACATTTATGCTAGATGGGGAGATGATGTCGAACCCAAATGGCGCTAATATAGCCTTTGCTTCGCGTAGTTTACCTTTATTGTTGCTTGCAAGTAAAATTTTGGTCATTTTCGCTCTCATGCTATAATCTGCGCAGGTAATTGTACATGAACATGGAAAAGAAACGCATTCCCCTTAAGACTAACATAGGCTATCTTCTCAATAAACCCTCAGGGTATTCCAAAGATGCTGAACTTCAGCTTGACGAAGTTTTTATTAACCCCGACCTTAATGTTTGGGGGTTGGACGTGAAATACCGTTTTTCACGCGTTCAGGAAGGCATCTTGTTTCAAGCCCAGCTGAGTGGAAGAATTTCCGCGCAGTGTGTGCGCTGTCTTTGTGATAGCACTGTCTTAGTTTCGACACCTATTGAAGAAATTTACTTTTTCCCCGAGAAAGTGCGCGAGACCACGGACCTGGTTATCCCGGATGATGGCTATATTGATTTGGGAGAACTCTTTCGGGACTATCTACTGCTTAGTCTGCCGATAAATTTTGTTTGCAAACCAGATTGTAAAGGTGTCTGCACAATTTGCGGTCAGAATCTTAACCTCCAGGATTGTGGCCACACCGACAACAAAATCATTTTTGAAGAGTAAAATTCATCCATTCTTGAAAAGTTAATAACGGAGACCCTCATGACTGAACCTATTCTGATCGCCATCGCCTGGCCATACGCCAACTCAGATATTCACGCCGGCAACATAACCGGTTCACACCTTCCTGGTGATATCTGCGCCCGTTATCACCGATTGCGAGGCCGCAAAGTATTGGTCGTCTCTGGATCTGACAGTCATGGTACAGCTATCACTGTCAAGGCTGATGCACAAAACAAAACCCCAATGGAGGTTTACCAGTATTATCATCCACGCTTCATAGAGCTTTTTGAGCGCCTTGGTATCAGTTACGATTTGTTTACCAGCACCCACACCGAAAATCATTTTGATGTAGCCCAAAAAGTTTTCTTATCTTTATTGGAAAATGGCTACCTTTATAAAGATAGCTCACGACAATGGTTCAGTACGGCACAGAACCGTTTTCTCCCAGACCGTTATGTTGAAGGCACCTGCTACATCTGTGGCAGCGAAGATGCCCGTTCAGACCAATGCGAAAAGTGCGGCAGTTTGCTTGAACCTGAAAAGCTTATTAACCCACGCTCAAAGATTGACGGAAGTACACCTGAATTGAGAGAAACCGAACATTATTATCTGAACCTTTCAGGGCTCGAGCCAAAGATTCAAGAGTTTTTGGAAGAGCGCGAAAGCTATTGGCGCCCAAATGTTTTACGTCAATCTTTAGGCCAAATTCAGAGCGTTGGACTAAAACCCACCTCCATTACTCGCGACTTGGATTGGGGCATCCCCGTCCCGCTGGATGATTTTCAGGGCAAATGTCTTTATGTTTGGTTTGAAGCTGTCATGGGATACCTCTCGGCGGTTATTGAATACACAAAACTTAAGGGCAACCCGGAGGCCTGGCGTGATTGGTGGGTGAACCCCGATACCAAGTCTTTTTACTTTATTGGCAAGGACAATATCACCTTTCATGCTGTTACCTGGCCAGCAGAGTTGATCGGCATTCAAGAAAAGCTTGACCGCGCTATGGGTTCAGAAGATCCCAAAAACCTGGTGTTACCCTATAACGTGCCCGCAAATGAGTTCATGAACCTCGAAGGGCGCAAAATTAGCGGTAGCAAGAATTGGGCTATTTGGGGCTTGGATGTGCTTGACCGTTACGATGCTGATGCGATTCGATATTACCTGACTTCTGCCATGCCAGAAACAAAGGATTCAGATTGGGATTGGGAGGAATTCTTCCAACGCAACAATAACGAACTTGTAGCTACCTGGGGTAACCTGGTTAATCGGGTTCTCGCTTTTACATATAAGAACTGGGATGGGCGAATTCCACAACCGAAGTCATTACGGGAATCTGACCTCGAATTGCTATCAACCATCCGGAATGGCTTCAAATCAGTTGCCGACAAGATCGAAGCAGTTGAATTGAAATCTGCCCTGGCGGAAGCGATGAGCCTGGCAACTGAAGTGAACAAATATCTTGATACGCACGCTCCCTGGTTTGAAATAAAAACCGACAAGTCAGAAGCCGAAAAATCTGTCTTCACTGCTATTCAAGCTATCGACTGGTTGAAACTATTGCTGGCACCATTCCTGCCACATATTTCAGAAACTCTCAATAGGATTCTGGATTACGACCTGCCTCTATTCGGAGAATCTGCTACTTATGACGTGAATGATGCCTTGGGAACTCATACAGTTCTTACCTACAATGCTGGTCCAACCGGATTAACAGACCGTTGGTTGCCAGCTGAACTTATCGGTGGCAGACCCTTCAACCAGCCATTGCCCCTGGTCAAAAAACTGGATCATAATATTGTGGAAGAAGAGCGAGCTCGCCTTGGCCAGGCTTCTTAAGCAGTCTTAAAATTGAAACATAGAAAGCACCATTGCCAGAATGATGATGATGGCAACGGTTGCCAAAAAAATTTTGTAAGCCGTATTTTTGTTGTTGCTTGATTTGTTATCACGTTTTTTTGTTTGGTTTTGTTTTGACATCTTACTCCAATTGCGACTGAATAAATTCAGCCTGGGTTATTGTAATCCCCTTTATCTTAGTCAGCTCTTCTGGTTTTGCAGACAAAATGCCTTCAATTGAACCAAAAGTTTTTAGCAAAGCTTTTCTTCGCACCGGGCCAATCCCCTCAATCTTATCGAGCCTGGAGGCCAAACCGGTCTTACCCCTCTTGTTGCGGTGAGCCGTTATCGCGAAGCGATGTGCCTCATCCCGAATACGCTGAATAAGATAAAAACCTTGAGAATGATCATCCAAACGAATTGATTCCATCCGGCCGGGTAAGAATAATTCTTCATCCTGTTTGGCCAAACCTACAACGCTAAACTTATTATCAAGGCCTTGTTCTTCGACTACTTTTACGGCCCTGCCTAATTGTCCTTTCCCACCATCCATAATCAACAGATCGGGTAGTATGCCAAAGCTGAGGTCCGGTTTATTGCCTGGTTCAGCTTCGGCCTCCTTGATTGCCCAGTAGCGAGAAAACCGCCGGTTTAAGACTTCTTCCATGGAGGCGAAGTCGTTTGGACCTTCAACGGTCTTAATGTTGAATTTCCGGTATAGATTTTTCTTTGCCACGCCTTGCTCGAAGACCACCATGCTCCCAACACTGTTTACACCCTGTGTATTGGAGATATCGTAGCATTCGATCCGATTAGGCGGTTCAGTCAGATTAAGGGCTTGTTGCAAGTCAGTCAACGCCTGAAGCTGCTTAGTCTTATCAGCTTTCCAGCGATTTTCAAGCGCGGTTAATGTTTCCATCGCGTTTTCAGCTGCCATTTTCACTAATGCTTTGCCTTCACCACGTTGAGGGACGGTAATATCAACCTTTAGACCTCCGCGTTTGGTATTTAGCCATTCTTTGATGATGCGCGCTTCCTCAATATGCTCGGGTAAGAGCACTTTCTTTGGTACGTAGGCAGCTTGAGAGTAAAACTGCTTGATAAACTCTTCGATGATTTCCTGGTTGGGCTTGTCCTCGGTGCCGTCCATAACAAAATATTCACGGCCGATCATTTTGCCCGAGCGGATAAAGAATATCTGGACGCAGGCATCCTTTTCAGACCGTGCCATAGCGATAACATCCTGATCCTTTGTTTCGGTGGAAATGATTTTTTGATGTTCCAAGACACGTTGAATCGCATTTATTTGGTCGCGTAGGGCACCGGCACGTTCATATTTCATTTCCTCAGAGGCCTGGGCCATATCGGCCTGTAATCTCTTCAGAATTGGATCTGTACGACCCTCCAAGAACTTACAAAGATCGTCGATCATCTGTCTATATTCTTTTTTGGAAATTGCCCCGATACAAGGCGCTGAACACAATTTAATATCGTAGTAAAGGCAAGCTCGTTCATCTTTTCCGGTAATCTCCCGGGCACAAGTAAGATAGGGGAAAATGTGCCTCAAGACATCCAGGGTTTGGTGAACGGCCCACACAGATGTATAAGGTCCAAAATAACGAGCGCCATCGCTGACCATGCTACGCGTGATGATAAGGCGTGGAAAATCCTCCTGCCAACTGATCTTAATGTAAGGGTAGCGTTTGTCATCTTTTAAACGAACATTAAAAAAAGGTTTATGTTGCTTGATCAGGTTCATTTCGAGGATTAAGGCTTCAAGCTCGGAACCCACGATGATGGTCTCGATATCTCTGATTTTTGATACCATCTGGCGCGTGCGGAAAGGCTGATCAGCAGATGCGTGAAAATATTGGCGTACCCGATTCTTCAGACTAATGGCTTTGCCAACGTAGATGATTTTGCCATTCTCATCTTTCATGAGGTAGCAACCCGGTTTGTCACTCAAGGTGGCCAGAATGCCTTTTACGTGATCTGAAGTTTCCATGTCCCTATTTTAGCTGAAGGTGTCAAGGCGCGCAGGTATAATTGCGACATGCAAATAAAAGTTCTCAGTGAAAAAGTTGCCAACCAAATTGCAGCCGGCGAGGTTATTGAACGGCCTGCTTCAGTAGTCAAGGAATTGATCGAGAATTCAATTGATGCCGGCGCGAATGAAATCAGAATCCTTCTTGAAGGTGCAGGCCGTGAAAAGATACGCATTGAGGATAACGGTACGGGAATTGCTGCTGACGATTTAACATTGGCTTTAGCCAGCCACGCTACCAGTAAGCTGAGCACACCAGAGGATCTTCTTGATATTAAAACTTTAGGGTTTCGCGGGGAGGCGCTTGCTTCGATTGGTTCGGTAGCCCGGCTGACAATAACATCCAAAACAAAAGAAGATGGCACTGGCGCGCGCATCAGCGAAGATGGAGGAATTGTTGAACCGATAATTCCTGCCAGTTCACCAATAGGGACCAGCATTGAAGTGGCAGATCTCTTTTACAACGTGCCAGCGAGGCTTAAGTTTTTGCGTAGTGACATCACTGAAACGAAACAAGTCGTCGGTTTGGTCACACGCTATGCCATGGCTTATCCGCACATCCGATGGACTTACATACAAGATGGGAAAACACTTTTCAAGACCAGCGGAAACGGTAACAAACAAGAAATCTTGCACAATCTTTTTGGTAAACAGGATGCTTCAGACTTGCTGACCATTGAGTTTTCTGAACAGGGTTTAGCAATTGATGGCTTTATTAGTAATTTGCAGTTGACACGCTCCAACCGTAAGGATATTACCTTGTTTATTAATGGCCGCTGGGTGCAAGACCCAGCACTTACGGCGGCAGTCATCAAAGCCTACAACACGATGCTTATGGTTGGCCGTTATCCAGTAGCTATCCTCTTCCTCAGCTTGCCTTCGAACCAGGTAGATGTGAACGTACATCCCTCAAAGGCAGAAGTACGCTTTAGAAACGCTGATTTTGTCTTTAGCAGCGTGCAACGCGCTATCAGACGCGGTCTTCTGGCTTATACACCAATCCCTGATTTGAACCTGGCGTCACTTTGGGGACGGCAAGATTCTTCAGTTCCCCTCAATAATCGGCAAATTTCCCCGGATTGGGAAATGGCCCAGAGATCATTTTCCCGGGCTAACGATACCTCAAGCATCACGTCACAAGAATCCTCTACACAGGAATCTTTACCTGGTGAAAGATTACCGCTTTTAAGACTTATTGGGCAAGTGGCTTCAACTTACCTGATCGCCGAAGGGCCGGATGGTCTCTACTTGATTGACCAACATGCCGCACACGAACGGGTGCTCTTTGACGATCTTATGGCTTCTTTTAACAAGGCAAATATTCCCGCTCAAACCCTTGCAATCCCTGTTACTTTGGATCTAGGCCCAGAAAAAGCGGCAATTTTGGGTTCGCAAGTATCTGTTTTCCAGGAGCTTGGTTTTCAAATTGAGGAATTTGGTCCCAATAGCTTTATTATCCGCTCTATACCAGTTCTCTTTAAGCAGGGGGACCCAAAAGCTGCGGTACTTTCTGTAATACAGGAATTCGAAGAAGATGAAACCCCCATGGAAGCAGAGATTGAAGCAAAGATTGCTGGTCGCGTCTGTAAACGTATGGCGGTTAAGGCCGGTCAAGTATTAACAACACAGGAACAAGAGTCATTATTACAGAAACTGGAATCCAGCACGTCCCCACGAACCTGCCCGCA
>CAYMNM010000069.1:0-11769 GCA_964391795.1 uncultured Anaerolineaceae bacterium
GTAGGTTTTTCTTCGGACAGCGCTGGTAACAACTATGCCTTTTTCTCTGGCGGGTCGCTGGTGCGCAAGTATGACGCGGATTTCAATCTGATTACTGAATTCGGCCAGTTAAATACAACTGGCTATTGGGCGCGTGTGGCGCGTTTTAAGGATATTGATGTGGCTGAAGATGGCAAAGTGTACTTAGTTGATGCAGGCTATCACGCTATCCAGGTATATGCTCCAACTGGTTCCTTACCCTCTTCCACAACCGGCCTGATCCAAAACGGAGACTTCACCCAGACCAGCACAACGCTACAAGCAGCTCAACAACTTCTGGTAAGCGCACTGTCACCTCAAGCGACAACAACGGATTTCATAGGCCTCAGTTCCTGGACGATTGGCGGTCTCTTGGGCGTCAGCCGCACAACAGAAACCAGTGCCTCCGATGGCTATTCAATGCGTCTTAGTGCGGATAGCATCGAGAATCCGGGTATGACAGATGCCTGGGCTTACCAAACCTTTACTATTCCCGCTGGCACAATCCACAACCAGCTCTCTTTCAACTATCGTGTGTTCTCTAATGACCTGATTGAAAATTCTGATTTCTCAGTTTTGATCTACGACGGCAATGGGCTGGAGAAGCTTGAAGAACTTGTCCATGCAGGCCTTCCCGCTTCAGGGGGGCTACAAGTCGCTAGTACTGATCTGGGCTGGCAATCGGTCAACGTGAATCTGGATGCCTACCGCGGCAAATCGGTGCGCATCCTCTTGCAGGTTCGCAATCTGAACCCAACTGCTCAGGGCATCTGGGCTTTTGTGGAACAGGTCCAGCTCCATAATGAACACGGCTTGTATCTGCCAATGATTACAAGATGATCGAATAAAAAGAAACAAAAGCAGGTGACTTGGCTTAAGTGAAAGCCAGGTCACCTCTTTCCCACACACTACCTCCTTCCTGTTGCGTTTGCGATCCTTGCTTTACTGGCGCTTGCTCGTGCAGGATGTTTTATAATTCAGGCAAACAAGCTACAGGGAGATTGCTATGTCTGCATCTGATGAATTCTTTTTTGGCCGCGAATATGACCTGGAAGGCAAAAAAGCCTTAACTGATAAGCCCGTCTATTACGACCCCGCTGACCTCGTCACCCATGGCGTCATCATCGGCATGACCGGTTCTGGCAAGACTGGTATGGGCATCATTCTGCTGGAGGAAGCCGCTCTCAAGGGCATTCCCGCCATCCTGATCGACCCTAAAGGCGACCTCACCAACGAACTGTTGCACTTTCCCAGCATGCTGCCTTCCGACTTCACCCCCTGGGTGGATGGTTCGCAGGCTGCCCGCGAAGGTAAAACCATTGAAGAGGTGGGGGCGGAGGCATCGGATAGCTGGCGCAAAGGTCTCACCGATTGGGGCATCGACAAACAGGATCTGCTCGACCTCTCCAAAAATGTAGAATACGCAGTCTACACCCCAGGGTCCAATTCAGGCATTCCGGTTAGCATTCTCACCTCGCTTAAATGCCCAAAGATCGACTGGTCCGAAAACACTGAACTTCTGCTTGAATCCATCACCTCCAATGTCTCCGCGTTGCTCGGATTGGTGGGTTTCAAGGACGTGGACCCACTGCGCAGCCGCGAGCACATTTTGCTTTCCAACATCTACCAACATGCCTGGAGTCAGGGGCAAGATTTGGACCTTGAGATCCTAATTTCGCAAATCCAAACCCCACCATTTGAAAAGTTAGGTGTATTCGCCGTGAACAAGATGTTCCCATCCAAAGACCGGGATGAGTTGGCCATGCAGATCAACAACTTCTTGGCGGCTCCGGCCTTCGCCCAATGGCTGCAAGGTCAACCCCTGGATGTGAGCGCTTTCCTTTACAACGCCGATGGCAAGCCGCGCCATTCCGTTTTTTACCTGGCCCACCTTTCGGATGAGCAGCGCATGTTCTTCATCACCCTACTTTACACCGCGGTCCAAACCTGGATGCGCGCGCAGCAGGGTACCCAGGCTTTGCGCGCCATCGTTTACTTCGACGAAATTGCTGGCTACTTGCCGCCAGTTGCCAACCCACCCAGCAAACCCATCATCCTGCGCCTGCTCAAACAAGCCCGTGCCTTTGGCGTCGGCCTGGTGCTGACTACCCAAAATCCGATCGACCTTGACTACAAAGCTCTCTCCAACACCGGCACCTGGATGGTTGGTAAATTGCAGACCGACCAGGATAAGCAACGTCTGCTGGATGGCCTCTCGAGCTTGTCTGGTGGCTTTGACCGCCAATATTTCGATCAGACCATCAGTGCACTGGGTAAACGGGTATTCATCCTTCACAACATCCATGCAAAAAAACCGCTCATTTACACCACCCGGTGGGCGATGAATTACCTACCGGGGCCTGTACCGATGAACAAACTGGATGAACTCAACAAGCTTGTTGGGGCAGATATTTACGATCTGCCTGCTGGAAAAGTCAGCACCTCTTCAGTTGATAAAGCAGGAATGGCTGGTACTGCAGTTTCTGCAGCTAGCCAGATACATGGCAGTAGTGAAGGCAAGGCAGGCTCCAGCATCGAACCCAACATCCCTTCAACTGTGGACGTCTTTTATCTGCCCATCAATCTGAGCCCCTCACAGGCCTTGCAAGCGTACGAAAAACCCGTTGAGTCAAGGGGTGGGCCAAGTTACAGTTACACACCTTATTTGGTCGGTCAGGCCACGGTCTATTTTGCCAATCGCACGTACAACTTAAACTCCCAGGAGAAAGTGACGGTGATGCTGCAAAAACTGGAAGGGCGAGGCCTGGTGCAGTGGCAGGATTACCAGTCTGGGGCATTGGATCCGACAAAATTCGAAGGCAGGCCTTTACCAGGTGCCACCTTTGGCGATCTCCAGTATCCAAGCAACGATGAAGCAGCCATCAAGAATCTCTCCAAGGACTTCACAGATTGGATCTTCAGAAACTACACCATGACCCTGTACACCAATCCGGCCAACAAGATGGTATCCACGCCTGGTGAAAGCAAAGAAGATTTCATCAAACGTTGCTCAACCAGCCACGCTGAAGCTTCGGCGGAGGATCTGGCCAAGATTCGCGCCAAATACCAGAAGCAGCGCGACACCATCGAGACTCGCAAAATGAAGGAAGAGATGGAACTCGAGAAAGACGAGACTGCCTACAAACAGCGCAAGATGGAAGAAGCTGGTTCGTGGTTGAATACTGTGGGAAAGGCAGTTTTTGGCTCCAAGAAAAGCGGAGGGCTGCTGGGTAGTCTCACAAAAAGTGGCAGCAGTGTCAACTCGTCTATGACCAAGCGCCGGATGACCAGCACAGCCCAGGCCAATGTGGAAGAATCCAAACAAATGATCGCACTATATGAAAAACAACTGGTCGAACTTAGCCAAAAAGAGCAGGAAGAAATTGTGGCCTTAGAGACTGCTGCAGCCCAGCAGGGCGTAAACGTGCAAGAAGTGACTGTCAAGCCCCAGAAAACCAATATCGTGCTTGAACTCTTTGGGGTGGCCTGGGTTCCCAATTATGCCTTTGAAGACAAAGGTTCCTGGACTTTTGTGCCAGCTTTTGAAGCCTGAAAGTACTACAACTGATTCAATAATAGCCGGGAAAACCCGGCTATTTGTTATTAATCGTGCTTGGCCACTTATTCTGAGAGTGGTTCAGGTTTTCTCCCCAAAGTGCGCTGCACTTGCAGGATGCTGTACAATGCCAAGAGAGCTTCAATGCCCAAAAAGATGGGCAGATAATAACGCACAGAAATAAGGCTTAGTACCAAAGAAAGCACCGCGCAACCAAGCAAATAGGCTGGATGTAAGAGTAGCAAGGCCCAGGCATTCCTGAGTGCCAGGTTTAAAGTTTGCGGTTCCTGCAAGAAGTAACAGGCCGCGCTCAGTTGACTAAGTTGAAAAATTATCAGGATGCCAAGCGCACACAAAATCAAGCCAAAAAGCGAAAAACTGACTGGGTTTATGGCAAAAAACCAGAAACCGATGGCCAAGGGGCCAATCGAACCCATGCTTGCCAAGCCCCAGACAAGGGCTGGCTTCCAATGTTTTTTTAAGGCTGCCCAGAACCCCGCGATCCCAGTTCGATAACCATGCGAGAGGTCAGTTGCCACCTGTAAAAGGCCAAAATATGCGATTGGCGCCAGTATCACAGTCAGAGTGAGCAAGATGGAAAGTAAAGCAACCGTGACCAAGTTTGACCAATCCTGCCACCACAGCTTACAGGCGTTCCAGAAGCTAAAATATATATCTTTGAACGTGGGAGAGGGCATGCCGAGATTATAATATAGGCAATTGCTTATGATGGGAGTGAACTTATGCTGGATCTGTTGAACGCGGTATTGGTTGTCGTGGACGTCCAGGGGCGCCTGGCAGAAAGTGTCGCTGAAGCTGATGTGCGCCTGGCGAAGGTTCTCACATTGGTTGAGGGCTCAAAACTGCTTGACCTACCAATTTTTCTAACTGTGCAAGCACCGCAAAAAATTGGCCACACAGTTGATGCTCTCGTTGAAAAGCTTCCCCAAACCCAGGAATATCCCCGTTCAAGTTTTAATATCATCGCCGATCAGGAATTTTCAGAAGCCTTAAAGAGTCTCTCACGCAAGCAAGTCATCCTCTGCGGTTACGAAACCCATATTTGTATTTATCAAAGCAGTTTGGCTTTGGCAGAAGCTGGTTATGAAGTCTACGTTGTTCAAGACGCTGTTTCTTCAAGGGACCTGAACAATAAACTGGTCACCCTCAGCGAGCTTGGAAAGTACGAGAACATTCACATAATCACAGTTGAAATCTTGTTTTTTGCTTTGCTGAAAGATGCCCACCATCCGGCATTTAAAGATGTTTCACGCCTAATCCGCTGAATTCCACTATTATTCTGACATTAATCAAAATTTTATAATTGTCGGATATATTAGCCTTTACCTCATTTTCAAAAACGGAGCCCCATGACGCAAACTACCCCCAAAAGAAACAAACGATCCTGGCTCACCTGGCTTATCATTCTTGGATTGCTCGCAGGTGCTGCTTTTCTATTTATACGCTCAAGGCAAGCTGCTGCCGCTAAGGCAATGGCTGCTCTGGAGACAGTCCAGGTGAACCGCCAAACCATGGTTACAAGCATCAGCGGCACCGGAAAAGTGCGGCCTGAACAACTCGAAACGCTTGCCTGGGCAACCAGTGGTCATGTGGGTGAAGAAGCTGTAGCACTTGGCCAGGAAGTCAAGAAAGGGCAAGTGTTGCTGACTCTTTCTGAAGCTGACTTGCCGGTTGACATTCTTCAAGCCCGCATTGATGTAGCAGCGATTGAAGAGTCGATAAAAAGCTTACCATCTGATGCAAATCTACAGCGCGCTCAGCTTCAGGCCAAAATAAGCAGCTCCCAGCAGTCACTTGAGTCCATGCAAAAACAATTGGCCGACTTGGAGGCGCGTGTGTGCACGTCGTGGCACCTGGCCGACTTGCAAAGCCGTTTTGATGACGCTGAAAGCACATACAACCAGGAGCCAACCCAACAGAATAAATCCCGTTTGGATCTGGCTCGTACTAATCTTGATTTCTGCGATGAAGCTGTAATCCAGCAAAAAGTAGCTGATCTCAAAGCTCAGATTGAAAACCAGGAAACCAACATTGAGAAAGATCAGCAAGATTTGCAAAAGGTCAAAGATGGTCCAGACCCAGTTGTTCAGGAAAAGTTGGAAAATCAACTTGCCATCGCCCAAAAACGCATGCAGGCGGCGGAAATTAGAGCGCCTTTTGATGGTGTAATCACGGCTATTTACACCTTGCCGGGTTCTGCAACCGCGCCGGGTCTTAGAGCAATCCAGGTAGCAGATATGCGCACTTACTACATTGACGTTCCTGTCGCGGAGGTGGATATCCCAGCAATTGCGCTTGGCCAGAAAGCTGACCTCGTTTTTGATGCTTTCTTCACAGACACCTATCACGGGGAAGTGACTCAGATCGATAAAGTCGGTCAGGAACAGGCTGGAGTTGTCAACTACAACATCACAATCACAATGACTGATGGAATCGAGAAGATAAACCCGGGGATGACCGCTGGGGTCAACATTATTACGGATGCCAAGCCCAATGTTTTGGTGGTGCCTTCCATGGCAGTGAAAACAATCGAAGGGGATTCGGTTGTTTATGTGTTAAAGAACGGCGCTCCACAGGCTGTTGAAGTACGCGTGGGGGCTTACTCCAGCGAAAATGTAGAAATTCTTGAAGGTGAATTGCAAGAAGGCGAAACCCTCGTTCTAAACCCGCCCAGCAACATCATGCAACTCTTCACACAGAGAGGGCGGATGCGTTGATCTCGCAAACCATTACTGACCCCGTCATCGATGTGCGGGGATTGAAAAAAATTTATCACATCGGTGAGATCGAAGTGCCGGCTTTGCGTGGTGTTGATGTGCAGGTGCAAAGAGGTGAAGTGGTGGCCATCATGGGCCCCAGCGGATCAGGTAAGTCCACGCTGATGAACATGATCGGCTGTTTGGATTCGCCCTCTGAAGGCGTCTATGTTTTGGACGGACTGCAGGTTTCCGACCTGCGGGATGACCAGTTGGCCGAAGTAAGGAATAAGAAAATCGGCTTCGTTTTTCAGAAGTACAACTTGCTTCCCCGCGTCAGCGCCCTCGAAAATGTGGAACTGCCACTGCACTACAGCGGCCAAAATTCTCACATGCTGCAGCGTGCCAGCGAAGCGCTCAAGGCTGTCGGTCTTGAAGACCGTATGCGTCACAAGCCCAACGAGCTATCAGGCGGTCAGCAGCAGCGTGTAGCAATCGCCCGGGCTATCGTCAATGAGCCTGCCATCATTTTGGCTGACGAACCCACTGGCAACCTGGACTCAAAAGCTGGCAAAGAAATTATGGACCTTCTTCTGGGCCTAAACCGTGAGCGCGGCACGACTCTCGTCATTGTTACCCATGATCCGGATGTTTCAGACCTTGCCCAGAGGGTTATCCGCTTGCGCGATGGCCTGATTGTGGATGAAGGAGAAGCAAGGTGAAATTAATCCAAATCCTTCGTGAAGCCATCCGTAGCATCAATAGTAACCGCACGCGTTCATTCCTGACGATACTGGGCATTATCATCGGCGTAGCCGCGGTCATCGCTCTGATGGCGGCCGGCCAGGGAGCCCAGGCATCGATTACGGATCAGATCCAGTCGATTGGCACCAACCTGGTTTACGTGATGCCCGGTAACCAACTCACTACGGTCACCAATCGCCGCCCACTGACCCTAAATGACGCGAAAGCCCTTGCTAATAAACTACGTGCTCCGCATATCCGCCTTGTTGCGCCGGTCATCACTGACAACAACGAAGTCTCCTACGGCAAAGAAAGTCAGCAAACCTCCGTTTATGGGGTGGAACCGGGCTTTGAGATAGTTCAGAACCTCACCTTTGCAGAAGGCGCTTTTTTCACCCGCACAGAGCTTGATTCCCGGGCTTCCGTGGTAGTACTTGGCCCAACTTTGGCAGATCAGCTACTTGGTAAACACGAAGGCATCATCGGGATGGTCATTCGCATTAACAATTATCCTTTCCGAATTGTCGGGGTTACCAATCCAAAGGGCGGCAGCCAGTTCAACAATCCTGACACCTTTGCTTACATTCCGCTTAGTAGTATGCAAGCACGTGTCAAGCAAGATCTCAGCTCTGGCAGGGTCAGTTTTATCCTGCTGCAAGCTGAAAATGAAGACTCCGTCAAGCTGGCCATTGATGAAGCCACCTTGGTTCTACGCGAAAGTCACCGCTTGAACCCCCGCCAACCGGACGATTTTTCGATCACAAACCAGGAAGATTTTCTCTCGATTGCCAGCTCGATTACCAGCGTGCTGACAATATTCCTGGCGGGGATTGCGGGCATTTCTTTGCTCGTCGGTGGGATTGGCATTATGAATATCATGCTGGTCTCAGTCACCGAACGCACCTCAGAAATCGGTTTGCGTAAGGCGCTTGGTGCCAGAAAACTGGATATCATGCTTCAGTTCCTCAGCGAATCGGCTATGCTTAGTTTGATAGGCGGAGTCCTTGGCATCCTCATCGGCTGGGGGTTGGCAACATTGATTGGTTTTGTAGCCGTTCAGGCAGGTGCCAATCTAATCCCTGTTGTGGGTTGGGATGCCATCCTATTGGCTACCCTTTTCTCGACTGCAGTTGGCATATTCTTCGGTTGGTACCCTGCTCAACGTGCAGCCAGCTTACAACCCGTCGAAGCCTTGCGTTACGAGTAAATTCACATGCAACAAAAATGGCTGACCAAATCCTGGTCAGCCATTTTTGATTCTTGCTTAGCTTACGGCCTGATACCGACCACCAGCGGGACCTCCACCTCTCGGTTACCGCGCAACACTGTAAAGATCACAGTATCACCAGGGTTCTTATTGAGGATGAGGTAACTCAACAAATCGCTGAATGTGATAACTTTTTCACCATCAATAGCAATAATCAAGTCTCCGCCTTTACCGGTTTGGCTATTGGCCGCGATTAAGCCTGCTTTGGCAGCTGGTCCACCTGGGACGACATCCACAATATAAGCGCCGCTGGCTTGGGGCAGATCCAATTGCTTGGCAATGGACAAGCTCATGCGGTCATCTGCCATGGCAGAAAGCCCCAGGTATGGATAATCGTAAGTACCGTCCTCGATTAGGGAAGGCACAACCCGCCTGACGATGTTTGAGGAAATCGCGAAACCAATCCCGGTGTTGACAGCGCCACCTGAAAGCGAAGTGCCTGCCGTCTGGATGGCACGGTTGACACCGATCACCTGGCCTTGCAGGTTGAGCAAAGGCCCGCCAGAGTTTCCAGGGTTGATGGAGGCATCCGTTTGTAATAAATCACCAGCCGCAAAGAATTGCAGGCTGCCCTGGGTGGGGTCCCCGGAAGACCGCAAAGAGTCAAGCGTTCTTCCGTGTGCTGAGATGATGCCCATAGTCATGGTGCCCCCAAGGCCATAAGGGCTCCCGATGGCTACAACAATAGTTCCCACCGGTGCCTGGTCGGAATCGCCCAGTGGCAGTGGATGCAATTTTTCTGCGGGCAAATCCACCTTAACAACCGCCAGATCCGAATCTAGATCACGTCCTATCGTTTGGCCGACCACCTTTGTGCCATCCGCAAAATCGACTTCAATCGAGTCTGCGTCGCCCGCAACGTGGTAATTGGTAACAATGTGGCCTTCCTTATCAATGACAAAACCTGTACCTTCACCAGAACCTTCAGCGCTGGTAAAGCGGATCATCACTACACCTGGTAAGGTCTGTTGATAAACCTGCTGTAGATCGGCTTGTAGATCACCAGATGCACCAGCAATTGGCGCGGCAGGCTGGGCAGGGATGGTTGTGGCAATGGGCGAAGCTGGTCCCGTTTCAGCCTGACCTTCAGCGTCTTTTTCTGTGGGGGCTATATCAGTAGCATTTGGTGCAGGAGTGACGAGAGCGGGTATAAGATCTGGCAAACTGGGTAGCTCAGGCAGGTTTTGGGTATTGATTGTGCAGGCCAAGCTCGACAGCGCAAGGACCAGGATCAGCAATAGAGGGATAAATTTTTTGGTTTTCATATTCTTCAACTTCTTTCTCGTTGTATAAACATCAGGTTTCTTTATTATATTCAGGCATTTTTTCTGGCAATCATTTGCATAATGCCTTACTTTGCCATAATATAGCGTGTACTTATTTAAAATTTATAAAAATCCGGAGCTTCTTACTGAGACGCCATAGTAGACTTTGGATAACAAATCGGAAATTGATGATAAATTAAAAAGAAAAAAAACGGAGCGGGATCACCGCTCCGTTTTGGGTTTAACTTAGCCCGAGGATCTTACCAGTTTTGAAATCAATTTCAATATCATAATATGCTGGCCTGGTGGGTAACCCAGGCATCGTGCTCATGGTGCCCAGCAGTGGGTAAAGGAAGCCTGCGCCAATAGACGCGCTAACATCGCGGATGGGAACCCTGAAGCCTTTGGGTACACCCTTCAAGGCTGGGTCATGGCTGAGGCTCAGGTGGGTTTTAGCCATACAAATCGGTAACTTGTCGTAACCCAGGCGTGTAAACTCACGAATGCGGGTCTCGGCCAGCTCGCTGTAATCCACGCCGTCCGCGCCATAAACTTCCTTGGCAATGGTTTCGATTTTTTCCTTGATGGATTTCTCAAGGGAATAAAGGAATTTGAAGTCTGACTTCATTTCAGCAGCTTTAATGACCGCTTTGCCAAGTTCCACTGCGCCTTCGCCACCCTTGGAGAAGTGGTCGCAAACAACGGCATCCACTACACCCTCATCAGCTTTGGCAATTTTTCTGACCAGTTCAAGTTCTGCATCTGTGTCTGTTGGGAAGCGGTTTAGCGCCACAACTACAGGAATACCAAACTTCTTGGCGATATTAATGTGGGCAAGCATATTCCCAGCACCTTTTTCAAGCAGTTCAAGGTTTTCATTGGTGTATTCAGGTGCTAAAGGTGCCCCAGCAGTAACTTTGGGCCCACCACCGTGCATTTTCAGCGCGCGCACAGTCACTACCAGCACAACTGCGTTGGGTAAGTTGCCGGAATAGCGGCATTTGATATCAAAGAATTTTTCCATGCCCATATCCGCGCCGAAGCCGGATTCAGTAACAACATAATCTGCCAGTTTCAGGGCGATTTTGTCTGCCATGATGGAACTGTTGCCATGTGCGATATTTGCAAAGGGCCCTGCATGTACGAGAACTGGCGTGCCCTCAAGTGTTTGCATCAGGTTTGGTTTGATGGTGTCTTTCATCAGCACTGTAAGCGCCCCAGCGATGCCCAGGTCATCCGCGGTCACTGGTTCGCCGCTTCGGTTAAGCCCGATTACCATTTTGGCAATGCGGTCGTGCATGTCTTCAAGGCTGGTGGCCAAGGCCAAAATTGCCATAATCTCAGAGGCAACGGAGATGTAATAGTTGGTTTTCAGTTCAAACCCTTTTTCATCGGGACCTTGCCCAACGGTGATGCCGCGCAGCAATCGGTCATTCACATCCACTGCTCGCCGCCAGGTCACTGTGGAGGGGTCAATATCCAGACGGGCAAATTTTGCCTTCTGTTCCTCGGTCAACAGGTCCGGGTCGGTTTCAGTGATCCCAAGCTTTTTCAAACGTCCTTGCATGCCCACGGCAAAGTGGCGTTGGCCTTTTTTGTCCTTGGGGCAGAGGCGGTTGAATAAGGCAGTATCGCTCTGCTGGGATTCGTGCATCATGCGTGTGTCGATGGCCGCAGCCAAAAGATTGTTGGCAGCCGTGATGGCATGGATGTCACCTGTCAGATGCAGGTTGAAATCTTCCATGGGAATAACCTGCGAGTAACCGCCGCCGGCCGCGCCGCCCTTAATGCCAAAGGTGGGTCCTTGTGAAGGTTGGCGGATGCAGGTGAGCACAGTCTTACCTAAATGTGCCCCCAGTGCTTGCGAAAGCCCAACAGTTGTAGTTGTCTTGCCTTCACCCAGGGGGGTGGGGGTGATTGCGGTGACATCAATGTACTTGCCATCTGGCCTGTCACTCAAGCGCTCAAGGACATCCAACTTGATCTTGGCTTTGTAATCGCCATAAAGTTCAAGTTCCTCAGGGAGTAATCCCAATTCCTCCGCAACCTGCGAGATAGGTTTCAATACCGCGGCTTGCGCGATATCGATATCCGAGGGAACGGGGGTGATTGGTTCTATCTTGGTGGCCGTAAAACGGCGCAGGCCTGGTTTCATCTTGATTGACATAAAGCTCCTTATTTACCCATAATTACGCCATCAGG
>CAYMNM010000070.1:0-7432 GCA_964391795.1 uncultured Anaerolineaceae bacterium
GCCCGCTTCAACGCGCTCAAAGACTGATTTTTCTCCGTGCTTATTAACCACTAAACGGGAGCCTAAGGCTCCCGTTTTTGCGTTTTTATTTTTGTTTCAGAGAGCATGTACGGCTGGAGAGTATCTGATCTTCGTTGATCGGCAATGTTATAATGCTCTGAGCCAGATGAGGAGTAAGCACCATGTTTGACCATGAAAAAGATCTGATTCGCCAAGAATTTATCCGCTTCACCACTGAACACAACCTCGAAAATGCCCCGTTGAACTGGCGGGATTTGCCTTTTTCCGGGGAGTGGGGTTTGGCGATTCCATTTTTCCCGATCGCTGCTGGGGATAAAAATCGGCTTGTTCCCGTGCCAGTACATGCCCAAGACTTGGGTGAAGCTTTTGTTTCGGCCGTTTCCAATATTCCTGGCATTAGCCGGGTTGAAGCCATCAAAGGTTATGTAAATCTCTATTTCAGTACCGCGCATCTGGCAAAACAAGTGGTCGAAACAGTTCGTACGCAAGGTTCAGATTTTGGGCGTGTGCGGCCTACAGGCAAGCCCACTATGGTGGAATATTCAAACCCCAACACACATAAACCGCTGCACGTCGGCCACCTTCGCAACATGATCCTTGGCGGGGCCACCTGCAACTTGCTGGAAGCCAGTGGCAGGCCGGTCGTGCGGGCTAATTACATCGGCGATATCGGTCTGCACGTCATCAAATGGCTCTGCAACTACGAAATCTATCACCAGGGTGAACAACCCT
Source organism: uncultured Anaerolineaceae bacterium (assembly GCA_964391795.1). GTDB lineage: Bacteria > Chloroflexota > Anaerolineae > Anaerolineales > Anaerolineaceae > Mesolinea. Next base: position 754 of record CAYMNM010000070.1, read on the forward strand.
CCGAAGACAAAATGCGCTGGATGAGCGATATCTATACCGAGGCTGACCGTCGTTTTGCCTCTGAGCCTGGTTTTGAAGAAAAAGTGCGTGCCTATTTTGCTCGTTGGGATGCCCATGACCCAAATTTGCTGGCTCTCTGGGAAAAAACCCGGGCCTGGTCCATGGAAGGCATGCTACAGGTCTACGATTTGATGGGTTATCGCTTTGATCGCATCTACTTTGAAAGTGAAGTGGAAGAACCTGGCAAAGCCGTGGTTGCCGAACTACTCAAAAGCGGCTTGGCTGAGGACGGCCGGCCGGAAAACCCGGTCATCATAAACCTGGACGAAATCCTGGGCACCAAGGAAGAATACCGCGTGGTGGTTATTCTGCGCTCGGATGGCAGTTCTCTTTATGCCACCAAGGAAATTCCACTGGCAGTCATGAAGTTTACAGAGTTTGACCTGGATGAGTCCATCTATGTTATCGATGTGCGCCAGAGCCTCCACATGAAGCAAATGTCAAAAGTGCTGGAACTGATGGGCTATCCCTGGGCCTCGCGCATCCACCACCTGGCTTACGAAATTGTAAATTTACCTGGGAATGTCACCATGTCTTCCCGGGATGGAACCGTGGTTTTACTGGATGATCTTGTACGCGAAGCCACAGAACGCGCGCTTACTGTGGTCAGAGAAAAGAACCCCGACCTGGAACCCGAAACCATGCAGGAAGTAGCCCGAACAGTTGCCCTTGGGGCTATCAAATATCCAATGATCTCACGTGAAAACACCAAAATTGTCACCTTCGATTGGGAAACCGCGCTGGACTTTGAGGGTCAATCCGCTCCCTACATTCAATATGCGGTTGTGCGCGCCAAATCCATCCTGCGTAAAGGGGCTGGCATCCGTGTTCAAGCACCGGAATTCGATTACCAGCTGAGCACCTCTGAAGTGAACCTGATTGATAAAATTTCCAAGCTCCCGGATGAGATTCAACGGGCTGCAAAGGAACTGAAACCTTCACTCTTGTCCATTTATGCCTATGAACTTGCCCGCAATTTCAACGATTTTTACAATCAGTGTCACGTGCTTGGCGAGGAAGAAGCGGTGCAAAACGCGCGCCTGGCCCTCGTGGACGCTGCCCGCATTGCATTAGAGGATGTTTTGGTAATTTTGGGCATCAAAGCACCTCAAGTGATGTAAAATCCCACAGAACAAGCCTAAATAAAAGGAGATTTGACTTATGGAAAAACGTATTCGAACATTGATAATGGGTGCCGCTGGACGTGATTTTCACAACTTTAACACCTTTTATCGTGACAACGAGAAGTATGATGTTGTAGCTTTCACGGCTACCCAGATCCCTAATATCGATGGTCGCAAATACCCGGCTGAACTCGCTGGACACCTTTATCCTGATGGAATTGGCATTTACCCAGAATCTGATCTGGTGGATCTGATCAAGAAATACTCAGTGGATGAAGTGGTCTTTGCATATAGCGATGTGCCGCACGAATATGTGATGCACAAGGCATCTGAAGTAAATGCCCTGGGTGCGGATTTCAAACTGATGGGCGCCAATGCTACCCAGGTGAAATCCACAAAACCAGTCGTTGGCATCTGCGCGGTTCGTACTGGTTCTGGCAAAAGCCAGACCACGCGTGCAGTCTCCAAGATCCTTATCGATCTGGGCTACAAAGTAGCCGCCATCCGTCACCCCATGCCTTATGGTGACTTGGTGAAGCAGCGCGTGCAGCGTTTTGCTTCCTATGCCGATCTGGACAAACACGAAACCACCATCGAAGAGCGCGAGGAATACGAACCCCACCTCGACAACGGCGTCATCGTTTACGCCGGTGTGGATTACGAAGCTATCCTGCGCGAAGCCGAAAAAGAAGTGGATATCGTTCTTTGGGACGGCGGTAATAATGACTTCTCCTTCTACAAAACCGACCTCCTGATCGTAGTCGCCGACCCGCATCGCCCTGGGCACGAAGTCACCTACTATCCTGGTGAGACAAATGTGCGTATGGCTGATGTATTTGTCGTGAACAAGGTTGATACAGCCAGTCCAGATGCAGTTATTTCCGTGCGTGATAATCTGCACCGTCTTAACCCCAACGCCATCGTCATCGAAGGCGCTAGCCCACTCTTTGTTGATGACCCGGATGCTATTCGCGGCAAGCGCGTATTGGTTGTGGAAGATGGCCCCACCCTGACCCATGGCGGAATGACCTATGGTGCTGGCTATGTAGCTGCCCGCCGCTTTGGTGCTGCTGAAATTGTGGATCCGCGCCCCTTCGCTGTCGGCACTATCGCGGACACCTACAAGAAGTATCCAAACACTGGCACCATTCTGCCCGCTATGGGCTATGGCGACCAGCAGGTGAAAGACCTGGAACAAACCATCGATAAAGCCGATGTGGATATGGTCATAGTGGGCACGCCCATTGACCTCACCCGGGTTCTCACCATCAAGAAACCTTACCAGCGTGTGCGTTATGAATTGCAGGAAATCGGCACACCTACACTCTTCGATCTTCTCAGCAAGAAATTTGGGAAAAAGTAGTAAGCCCGCCTTACTCTTGGCGTGATACGTACAGGGCAGCTCTGGCTGCCCTGTTTCTTTTCATTGCATAATGCCGCTATTCGGCAGTCTTCAATTTTTGGTTTTCAATTTTCATTGCTTGTGGTTTGTCGAGTGCTCAGGCACAAAACGTGTTTGGTTTCATGATACACTTTTGACTTCAGTGAGGTAATTATGTTTATTGATTCAGTCGTAATTTACGTCCGCTCCGGTAAGGGCGGCGATGGCATGGTGCACATGCACCGCGAAAAGTACCGCCCGCATGGCGGCCCGGATGGTGGTGATGGCGGTAGAGGCGGTAGCGTCATTTTTAAGGTTGTCCCCACGATAAATACCCTTAATAAATTCCACTACAACGAAAAGTTTGTTGCCAATGATGGTCGCCCGGGTGGCGCTAATAATATGTCTGGCAAATCCGCGGACGATTTGGTGGTCGAGGTGCCGCCTGGTACCTTGATTTATAACGAAGAGGATACTTCACTTCTTGGCGATCTGACTGAACCTGGCCAGCAATTGCGAGTCGCCAGGGGTGGTCGTGGAGGGCGCGGCAATCAGCATTTTGCTACCTCCCGCAACCAGATGCCCTACACTGGGGAAAAAGGAGAACCCGGCGAAGAGTTCACGATACGCCTGGAACTCAAACTCATTGCTGATGTCGGGTTGGTCGGTCTACCCAATGCCGGGAAATCTTCGCTTCTGGCAGCGCTTAGCAATGCCAAGCCCAAGATAGCGGCTTATCCATTTACTACACTCGAACCCTCCTTGGGGGTGGTGCGCGTGGATGATGAGAACGCCTTCGTCCTGGCTGATATACCTGGCCTCATTGAAGGGGCTTCTGAAGGTGTTGGCCTTGGCTTTGAATTTTTGAAGCATTTGCAACGTACACGTGTGCTCATCCACGTTTTGGATGGTTGGTCCGAAAGCCCACTGGATGATTACAAAACCATTAATTCCGAATTGGATCTTTTTGATGAGCATCTCGCGGGATTACCGCAGATTGTCGTTCTCAACAAGATGGACCTTCCTGAAGTGGAAGAGAAATTTCCTGGACTTAAGAAACAATTATCCCGCAAGAAAGTCAAGCTTTTGCCGATCTCCGCGGTTTCGCACAGCGGCCTGCAGGAATTGGTTTGGGCTGTCTGGAAAACTTTGAAAGAAACCCCGCTTCCCGAAAAAGAAGATGTGCTACCAGTTTACAAAGCTCTTGAAGACCCGAAGGCTTTCGAAATTGAACATGAAGCCGGGGATGACGAATGGTACGTCAGCGGTAAGTTTATTGAGCGCGCCGCGAATATGACTATTTGGGAGCAGCCTGGCTCCGTGCGGCGTTTCCAGAAGATAATGACAGGTCTGGGGATTGAGAAAGCTTTACGGCAAGCGGGTATTGTTGAGGGAGATACTGTGCATGTGGGTGAGTGGGAACTCGTTTGGCAGGATTAAGCCTTAAAAGTGTTCACCGACTGGGTGAGGGGGGCACCCAGCCGGCGAACGTGTATATTATGTCAGAAAATCAGCGCTTGTCAAGGTTAAAGTGAATATTCGATATAAGAAATAATCTATATCTTATTAATCAAGGTGAATTTCTTCTTTTCCAAATAATCTGTCCAATACTGTATTGATCACAATGTCCATATGTTGGGGCTTGTGAACGAAATCCAGATCAGAAGATTCGACGGTCAACATAGGGCAAATATCAAAGGCAGCTGTCCAATCTTCGTAATACCGATTCAGCAAACTTAGATACTCTTCGGAAATCCCCGTTTCCATGGAACGCGCGCGCTCTTCAATACGGCGCATTAAGACTGGTACGGGCGCCTTCAGATAGATCAGCAAGTCGGGCTTGGGCAGATTTTCGATGACGATGTGGTACAGGTTCAGATAGGTTTGATAATCTTTGTCGTTCAAATTACCCATCGTATTGAGTGCCCTTGCAAATATATAGGCGTCTTCGTAAATGCTGCGGTCGATAATTGCCGATTGGGGCGAGCTTGCCAGTTTAAAGTGCTGGTCTGCCCGGCTACCGAGGAAAAAGGTTTGCAGGTGGTACGACCAGGTCTTCATATCGGCGTAAAAATCGGCCAAATACGGGTTATCGCTCACTGATTCAAATGCAGTTTCCCAGCCCAGTTTCCGGCCTAATAATTGCGTCAGGGAGGTCTTTCCGGAGCCGATGTTGCCCGCCAGCAAAACGAGTTTCTTTGAATTGGTCATATTTCCTTTCTCAACCGTTTGACAGATACTACTCTGGCACTTATTCTAATACAGGTCCTCTTGCTAATCTTCCTTATAATATTTTTGATCACAAACCATTCTTTTCACCAAATCCAAGCTGGAAATCTGCTGATAACTTTAGCCTGAAATCTAAAGTAAGAAAATGCTCAGGACGTGAATGTCTATCTTCCAAGTTAGAAATCTCAGTTTCGGAGACGAGGGCAGGTTTGCATGCGTTCTTGAAAAAGTCGATTTTCATGAGGATGCCGACTGTAAACTTAATTTTGCCGGCCATAATATCCATGGGAAAACCACCTTGCTGAACCTCTTATTGGGCGATTACCCTTATTAGGGAACGAGAAAAACCGATACCTTGATTATCTTTCAGATTAATTCATCATGTACGGGTGCACTACAATACAGCCACCTTTATTATTGATTTATTCGATCCATGTGATACTTCCGATGGATCTATCAATAACTTTATGAAATGAAAGATGCTATTAGTTTTCCTTTCCCGAGAGAAATGTCCAATCCGATCGATTGGGATGCCTACTATACCGAGCTGCTTCCAAAAGTGTTTAATTATTTTATTTACAAAACTGGTAACCCTGAGGTTGCCGAAGAACTCACATCTGAAACTTTTCAACGTGTATGGCAGGCACGAAATCGATACCGGCACGATCAGTCAAAGTTAACCACGTGGATCTTTGGTTTTGCCAAAAAAATCTTCCTTGAATACTTGCGAAGTCAAAAGAGGAATAGGCATATTGCTCTGGATGAAAGCTTGAGGTACGGTGAACAGAGTCTGGAACGCACCCTCATCCTAAATGAAGAAAAACGATGGCTGCGTCAAATGCTGAATCAAATCAGCGATCGAGAACGTGATTTGATTTCGCTAAAGTATGGAGCGGGGCTGACAAACCGTGACATAGCAAAGCTTACCCATTTCTCAGAATCGAACGTTGGGACAATCTTGCAGAGATGCATCAATAAACTTAAAAAATCCAAGGAGGAATATGATGGAAGATAATTTCCTTAAAATTTTACATGAGGAACCATCACAACAATTTTCGAAAAGGCTAAAAAGCAGCCTGGATTCAATTCCTTTGAAAATACCCAAGGCTAAACATTTCAATAAATCGGCTTGGATGCCGGCTGTCGGCATTCTATTATTGATAATTGTTCTGGTTTTCAGTCTGCCGTCAGTCAGAGCAGCAGTCACCAACTTTATCGTCAGAGTTGCGGACCAAAGCTTTGAAGTGAGTTCCGACTACCCGGGATTGATCGAACCAGTGACAACAGTCAGGCCACAGGAGTTGGCTTCCAGTGAGGCGATGAAGATCTTTATGGTTAAGGTGCCCGATACGATTACAAACCCAGATTACCGCTTGAAAAACGGACTGGCAAGGCTATACTTGAATATTCCGAATTTCCCTGACACGCTCGAGCTGAAATATGAGAGCTCGCAAGAAGAGGCTGAATCAGTAAATCTGAACATCATCAGGGGCAAAACAGATATCTCACATGTCATCGGTACTTCAAAGGTTGAAGAGGTTTCCATAGGAAATGGTATAACTGGGGCATTGATCAAAGGTGGGTGGTTTGAAAACACGAAGTCTTGGGAGAACTTGGATGTTTACACACTCTTCTGGCAGGAAAGTGAGCTAATCTATAGCCTTCAGGGGCAGGACCGGGCTAATCTGATCAGCATCGCGAATCAGATTTTGGAGTACTGATTTACCCACTGATAAGAACAAGCACTCATAATTTTGTTCCTGTCGTTCTTAAGTGCAAACCTGCCGCCGTCTTTGGGAAGTTCAATTGGTTGGTGCATAATGATCTTGTTTGATAATTTGATATCACTTGATTATTGACAAATTTCACCATTTTGTCACATCAA
>CAYMNM010000070.1:7442-11012 GCA_964391795.1 uncultured Anaerolineaceae bacterium
GTGCAAACCTGCCGCCAACAATTATTAAAGGAGAATTATGCAAATAAAAAAGGGGTTCTTGATGAGTTTGCTCTTTTTCACTTTACTCTTATCTGGATGTGGTCAGAATCAGGAAACCCTGACAGCTTTTCAGACTGCCACATCTGCCCCCCTTCACTTAAGTTCAACGGATAATAAGGCTACCCCGGTTACTAATTTGGATCCGGATAGCAAAGCGATTCATCAATTACTTCAAGACTATTTTGTTTTGATGAATGAAGGCAGATTTGACCAGGCTGCTGACCTCCGTGTTGCCAACGAACAGGGGCAGGTCAATATCTGGAACAGGAATTCATTCATAAGTACTTTTGAGTCAGGGGCAAAAGTCAAATACACGCTTCTTGACATTACAGATGGACACCTTTTAGATAATGGATCTGCGTCAAGTTTTTGGGGTAATGCAGTTTTCCCCGATGAAAACGAAAGGGACTGTAAGAGTTTTCTGGTGAAGTATCAGCTAGACTTTGATGGCATCATAGGGTATGACCCATCAGGTGCAGTTTTCACCCAGAAAGCTGTTATCCATAAACAAGGCGATGGCTGGCGAATTTTTGATTTGGTAGATCCGGGTTATGTCACTTGCCGCAAAGAGGATGGTAGTTGGGGGCAAGGGAACCCTACAGTGACACCTCAAATCGAGACGACGCCGATTCCATTTGTTGCTCGAACACCAATCTCAACACCAACGCTGGCCCCAGATTTGGCCAATCTCACAGCAGAGGAGACACTCATTCGATATTTTGATCTGCAGAACCGTGGTGATTTTGACAAAGTGTACTCGTTACTATCTACTCACTCCGCTTATTCGAAAATGGGTTATCGTGAATACCTTGAAAATCAGAAGCAGCTTGAAAGCATCCACTTGCTGCTTGATTTGCAGCCTCAAGGTGTCTGTCAGGAAGGGGCAGGGCAAATGCCGCGCATCACGCAGGTTTCGCCCATCCCGGATAACGCTAACTGCCTTATCTACTCAGTAAAATCCCAAATTTTCTTTCAAACTGGTTGGGGAGCAATTCCTTCAGGATCGGTCTATACCTGGAATTATTGGCTGGTGCGCGAAGATGGTCGGTGGCGGATACGCGATTTCGGTGTGGGTTAACCGTTATTAGATCGATGCTTGAAAAGTCGAGGTGGGTTTAATTTCCCACCTCGACTCTGACTCCAGAATTACTTCAGCGAGCTTGTATCAATACTGGCAATATCGGCCTGGATGCCGGCCAGGGTTTCACCAACCACACTTTCATCAAACGGATTCTTCAAATGCCCGAGCTCAAGCATTTTCAGGAAGGGGTACTTCCCGCCAGCCTGGCAGATAGCCAGATAATCCTGCCAGAGCGCTTCGCGGTCTTTCTGGCTGCGCAGGAAAATTTGCTGGGCAACAATTTGGGCCAGGCAGTAATCGATATAGTAGAAAGGTGTGCCATAGATATGACCCTGGCGCTGCCACTTGCTGCCCATCTCAAGGAAAGCGTTTTCTTCATAATCCAACCATGGCATGTAAATTTTTTCGAGATGCCGCCATTCAGCTTTGCGATCTGCTGGGCTGGCATCCGGATTGGCATACACAAAATGCTGGAATTCGTCAACGAGTGCGCCGTATGGCAGGAAAGTGACGCTGCCGGTTTGATGTGAGTAGTGATATTTAACCGCATCAGGTCCAAAAAAACTCGGCATCCAGGGGTAGGTAATGTACTCCATCCCCATGGAGTGCACTTCCGCGCCTTCAGCCGTTGGCCACATTTGCTCACTTAGCAAAAGATTACGCGATTCATATACCTGCAATGAGTGCCCAAATTCATGGGTGAGCACGTCCACATCTCCGCTGGTGCCGTTGAAGTTGCTGAAGATAAAAGGCATATCCACGGTTTCGATGAAGGTGCAGTAACCGCCGGGTTCCTTGCCCTTTTTCTGGGAGAGGTCCATCAGTTCTTCATCCAGCATCTTGCGGAAGAAAGCTGAAGTTTCAGGTGAAAGCGCGTCGTACATTTCCTGGGCGCGAGCTTTCATCCAGACTTCATCACCCTGGGGCTTGGGGTTGCCGCTGGCAAAAGTGAAGGGCACATCATAGTAGGCTAATTTTTCCAGACCCAGCCGTTTTCTCTGCTCTTCGTAGATACTGCTTGCCAATGGCACGAAATACTTCTTGACGCCTTCACGGAATTTTTTGACCTCTTCCGGCCCATACCCAGTGCGGCTCATGCGGTCGTAGCCCATCTGGATGTGGTTTTCATAGCCCAATTTTTTGGCCATCTTATCCCGCAAATGCACCAGCTGGTCATAGAGTTGGTCAAACTGTTCGGCATTGTCTTCAAAATAGCCCCAATAAGCTTCCTGCGAGTCTTTGCGGGTCTGACGGTCGGAGTCTTCAAAGAACTTGGTCAGCCCGGAAAGCGTGTAAGTCTCACCCCTAAAAGGCACCTGGGCGGAACCCAGCAATTTATTGTACTGGCTGGAAAGTTTGTTTTCTTCAGCAAGGTCTTCCATGATTTCTGGCGAAAAAACCTTTTTTGCCAGGCGCATCACATCCAGTGCCTGTTTGCCGAGTTTTTCTTCAAACTGGGAGACATACTTGCTGGATAGCAGCAGGCTGTAAAAGCGGTCGTTTACTTCCTGGAATTTTGGCGCGTTTTCATCAATGAAGTCCTGTTCTGCTTCATAAAAGGGGTCCAAAGTGTTGATGGTCCGACGAATGGTGGCCACTGTGACCATCCCCGCGACAGCTTTGCGAACTTCTACAAAGTCCAGCAGGTTCTGCCACTGGCTATCAAAGCTTTCAGCTTTTTCAAACTGTTCAAAAATTGTTTTGGTCTGGGCCTGGTAGGTTTCCAGGTCAGGGCGTTGGTATGGGATCTCAGAAAATTTCATGGTTTTCCTCTTCTTAGCTTAGGTATTTTCCAAGTCTATCACGGTCAATTAAGGATGAACCGCGATTGTGCACCGTTGAGCAGAAATTTTTGCGTGGACACCTTATCAACGAAGGCTTGGTCGTGTTCCACAAAGAGGATGCTTGGCTGGTATTTCAGGAGCAGGGCTTCAATTTGAATGCGTGAGATGACGTCGATGTAGTTCAAAGGTTCATCCCAAAGGTAAAGATGCGCTTTTTCGCACATACTACGGGCCAGGGCGATCTTTTTTTTCTGCCCCAGACTGAAGGTTTCCATGGGCAGATCAAACTGGGTGTGCGGAATTTCCAATTGGCTGAGCACAATTTTGAATTGTTTTTCGTTCAGCTGGTGGGCTTGCATGTATTGATTAAGGCTGCCTTTCAGGCCGGAGCTGTCCTGTGGAACATACGAGATTATCAATTGATGGTTGCGGCTCACTTTGCCGGTAGTTTCGATCGCCTCGCCGAGGATCAATTTGAGTAGGCTTGACTTGCCGCTGCCATTTTTCCCTTGCAGGGCAATCCGTTCCCCCGCCTGCACCTGCAAGCGCAGCCCTTCAAAAACCCATTTTTCCCCATAACGTAGGCTTACGTCCTCAAGGTCCAGCAGGGTTTTGCTGTGAAAATCCAACGGGAAAAGCTTTAGC
>CAYMNM010000071.1:0-6841 GCA_964391795.1 uncultured Anaerolineaceae bacterium
GCGCATTCGCGCCAGCAGGAATACGCTTATACAAATAATATGCTGCCAGGCCTATTCCTGCCAGGTAGTTTTCGTAAACCGCTTCAGGTACAACCTCAACCTGGCAACTGCCAGTCGTAAGATCCACCCACAAAATCTTGCCAGAAACACCTTTGATCACTATAACCTCAATTGTTTGCCCCGCTAAAGGCTTCATGCGTCAGAATGTTCGGGCTGCATAGATACGCCCTGGCGTCAAATTATACTTTGCGATTTCAAGGTCGTGTTTGTGGATCCCAACTGACATGCACGCGACCGTCGAAAGAGATAACCTCCACAGGGCTACCATAGAGTGTTGTGAGCGCCTGGGATGTAATCACTGACGGGGTTTTGCCGTCAAAAATAACCCTTCCCTGCTGCATCATGAGTGTTCGGTCAGATAGCGCCAGCGCAAAGTCAGGCTCATGCGTGGTGAAGATGAGGTTATGGCCCTCGTGGGAAAGCTCGCGCAGCAGTTGGGTCAAACGAGCCTTATTGCCCAGGTCCAGGTGCGAAGTGGGCTCATCCAGCAGGATTGTTTGGGATTGCTGGGCAAGTGCTCTGGCAATCAGCAGCATCTGTTTTTCACCGCCGCTCATGGCCGTGATGGACCGATTAACTAACGCGGATAAACCAACCCGTTGCAGAGACTCAAAAGCAATATCGCGATCCCGATTGCTGGGCTGCTCAAGAGGGGCAAGATAGGGCGCCCTGCCAAAAAGCACGAAATCCAAGGCACTGAACTCAAAACTGACCGGCTCATTTTGCGGGACCAGGGCTAAAAGCTGACCAAGCTCCCTTCGGGAATAATCTGTAAAGCGTCTTCCTTTCAGGTGCAGACTGCCTTTGGAAGGCTTAAGCCAACCCAGAATGATGTGCAGGAGCGTCGTTTTGCCACTGCCGTTGGGGCCCAGGATGGCAAGCGGCTGCCCTTCCTGGATAGGTAAGGTTAGCCCATCAAAAATGGTTTTCCGCGAACCAGAATAAGCAAACTTGATATCTTTCAACTCAAAAAGGGCTGCCATTTAAGCCGTTGCTCCCTGCTGGCCGCGGGAAAGCAAATACAGGAAAACCACAGCACCGATAAAAGATGTAAGAATACCTAAAGGCAATTCCCCTGGGAAGAGCGTGCGGGCCAGGTTATCGCAAACCAGTGAGAAAAGGCCTCCCAGCAAAATGGCAGCCGGAAGAACGTAACGCGTGTTTGCGCCAAAAAGGCGGCGGGCAATCTGGGGAATGATCAATCCTATCCAACCAACAATGCCTGCCACAGAAATGACAGCTGCGGTAACCATAACAGCCGCCACCAGCATCAACAATCGCTCCCGGGAGGGTGTCAGGCCTAACGAAAATGAACTCTGATCGTTGAGAGAGAGCAAATTCAGTCGCCAGCGCATCATCAACAACACGGCCAACCCCAACACCACCGCGGGCAGGATACTGAGCAGTTTTTGCCAGGTAATGGACCACAGGCCACCCAACATCCAGAATGTGATGTCGGGCAATTCACTGAGGGGATCTGCCACCATTTTTAGAATTCCAACACCCGCTGAGAAGAACGCTGAAATGGCAATGCCTGCCATAATCAGACGTAATACCCAGCCGCCAAAACGTACACGCCTTGCAATTAAGTAAGAAAAGCCCATCCCCAGAAAAGCACAAACAAAGGCCGAGAGTTGAATTGCCCAGAGTGCTGGAGAAATAAAAATGATGCTGAAAGCAGCTCCAAAAGCAGCCCCCTGTGACACACCCAAAAAGCCAGGTTCAACCAATGGGTTGGCAAATATAACTTGCAGAACTGTACCAGCAGCCGATAATGCCATTCCCAAAAGCACGGCTGTAAAGATGCGCGGCAGGCGTAAATTGACCACCAGGCGATATGCCAGGGCATCTGTTTTTAAAAGCGCTGGAGACATAAATCCAGCCTGAGGGTAGCGCCCAACAAAAATCGAGAGGGAAGTAACAAGCAACAATATGATTCCCAGGAAGAGTATGGTCTTCCTTGCAAGTTTGACCGAATCAAGCATCATAAAACTGGTTTACTGAAAATATTCCCGTAGGAGCGGCTTGATATGTTGTTCGTAGGTTTTTGTGTCCATCCCATACATATTGAAATAAAAATTTCGGGCGGCTTCATAGAAATCCAAAGACCAGATGTGGTCAGGGTGTAAGGAACGGGCAAACCAAAGTAGGCCTAACGCCCAACGGGTGTCCGGCTGGTCATAGGGGTAGATATCACCAAGCATGGGGCGCAGGCGCGAGTTTTTGACTGCACGCAGCTCCTGCCATTGGGGGTCGGCTTTCAGGGTGGCAACAGCCTCGAGGACGGGCGCAGTATAGGATGTCACAAAAATATAGTCAGGGTCCCAAGCCGCGATTTGTTCGAGGCCAACTTTTGTCCATCCTTTGCCAAGTTGAATATCTTTCCAGACTGGATTTCCACCAGCGGTTTCAATCAGCGTGGTTTGGATCCAGGATGATGGGGCTACGTTAAAGCTGACTGCGCCATCCTGGGCGCTGTAATTGATAAGCAAAACAGAAGGGAGTTCTTCCGCTGGCGTATCCACAAAGTACTTACGGATATCCGCCACATTGGTGCGGTAATACGCACGTAGCTTGATCGCGCGGTCTTGTTCCAGGAAAAGCTCTCCCAGGGTTTCGAGGTCACGGTCGTATTGGTCAAAGGTCTCAAGCTCTAAGAAGACCACCGGGATCCCCAAACTGGCAAGGGACTCACCCAGTTCTTTATTAGTGGTTTTGAGCAGCACACAGTCCGGCTGCAGGGCAGCGATTTGTTCGGGGCCGGCAGACATCTCAATTTCCTGCTTCTGGTCCAAATCGGGGTCGAGAATGCTGAGGAAATCCGCGCTTTTCTGCTGCATGGCAGCTATACCAATCACGCGGTCGCGGACAGTGGGGAACATGTAAACCGCATCCGCCAGCATGAAAACACCTTTCCCAACCAACGCGATGCGTTCCGGGGTTTTCTCAAAGCTAACTTCTCGGTTAAGAGCATCTGTAATGACAATAGAAGGTTTTGAAGTAACTGGTTCGGCTGTTGGCTCAAGCACGGCTTCAAGCGTCGGAGCTTCACTTGGTTCTGCAAGGGGAGGAGTTGATTGAATGGTTGCGGCCTCTGCCTGCTCTGTGGGGCTTTCTGCCTGGTTTTTGGTGGGTTCTGCAGGCTTGGAAGTAGCGGAGGGCATAACTGGTACCGTGGTTTGGGTGGGTAAATTTGTGCAGGCAGAAAACAGTAACGTGATAAAGATGAGGCTCAGGATAAATTTTTTCAAAGGATGCTCCTCTATTCAATTATTGAATAGCGAGATTTTACCACCTCCAGTATAATTTTTGGTAGGTCAAAAACATGGCAAGCGGAAGAATTCCCTCATTGAGTATTGAATATGTCGTTCTGACATTGCTGATCCCCGGACCCAAACATGGTTATGACCTCTATAAAGAAATGGAAGCCTGGCCAGGCTTGAGGGAAGTTTGGAAGCTCAAACAGAGCATGCTCTACGCTGATTTAAACAAGCTTGAGAAACTGGGATTTGCCGCTTCCTTACCGCCGGATATGCAGTATTCACCTCCCAGGGTCAACTTCATGATAACGGAAAGCGGGAGGACTGCCCTCGAAACTTGGGTTACCACCCCGGTAGAACGGCCGCGTGAGATTCGCCCAGAATTTTTAACTAAACTCCTGGTAGCTGCCAGGTTCGGCCCGCAATACACCTGGAACTTGTTGAACCAACAAAAAGCCAAAGTCCAAAAGTGGATAGAGTATGAGACTGCTTTAGAAGGGGAAAGGTCAACATATACGCCTGAAGAAGAAATGATCTTGAACTTTAGAAGTCATTGGCTTGAAAGCGTCGCGTCATGGCTGGATTCTTGCGAGGGAATTCAGAAATCAGGGCAACAGGAAGCTTCCAGCAAAACGCATGAGACCCCTTAAACTAACAGCGGCTGCTCATGGGCAGCCGCTATTTTTGTCTGAAAAATTCAGTCGATGTAAGCTTTCATCATCTCGCGTACTTGTTCCGCGGATTCCATATCCAGTGCTCTCAGCGCAAGTTCCTGGGCTTCTTTAAAGGTCCAGTTACGGACGATCTCTTTAGCATCTGGGATGGCGTTCGGGTTCATGGACAGTTCATGCAAACCCAAACCTAACAGAATGGGGATCGCCATCGGGTCGCCGCCAAGCTCTCCGCAAATACCTGCCCATTTTCCATGCGCGTTAGCGGCTTCAGCCACTTTGGCAATCAGGCGTAATACCGCCGGCTCCAGACCGTCGCTGATATAGCTGAGTGCCGTCTGATTGCGGTCCGCTGCCTGGGTGTATTGGGTGAGGTCGTTGGTGCCAATCGAGAAGAAATCCACTTCAGGTGCCAATTTATCCGCCATCACAGCCGCGCCGGGCACTTCAATCATGATGCCCACCTCAAGGTGCGCAGGAGGTGGGAAGCCTTCCAGAGTCAGTTCGTCCACGTACTGGCGGAACAGCTTTTTGGCCGTCCGAACTTCGACTATGCTGGTGACCATTGGGAACATAACAAAAAGATTGCGGGCACTGCCAGCTTTCAGCAAGGCCTTGATCTGGGGTTTGAACAAAACCTCATCATGTAAAAGGCAAAGGCGCAGGCCCCGAACGCCAAGGAAAGGGTTCATCTCAGGGTCTTGGGCAACCGCTTGAAGAGGTTTATCGCCTCCAACATCGAGGGTGCGGAAAACAACCGGGTATTCCTGGCCCATGATATCCATAATCTCAGCGTAAGTGGCTGCCTGCTGGGTCTCATCCGGCAGATCCGGTTTATCAAGGAAGAGGAACTCCGTGCGCATCAGCCCCACCCCTTGAGCATGCATGGCGGAGGCTTTTTGTGCGTCTGTAGCATTACCAAGGTTAGCCGCAACTTGAATTGCGTGCCCATCCTTGGTTTGAACAGGCAAACTTGAGCGTGAGAGCAAGACTTCTTCCAGTTCTTTACGCTTTAATAGTTCTGCACGATAGCTGCTGAGGTACTCAGGTGTGGGATCGGCAATCACTTCGCCTTTTTTGCCGTCAAGGATCATCATGGTGCCATTTGCAATTTGATGTGCAACAGATGGTGCCTGGATAACAGCCGGGATTCCCATCGCTTTGGCAAGAATGGCTGCGTGGGAGGTGATGCTTCCCAACTCGATGCACAAACCCAAAACATATTCACGTGGGAATGCAGCTGTGTCAGAGGGCATCAGATCCTCAGCCACGACAATGGATGGTCTGGTAATGCCAGCGGCAGTATTTGATTGACCGCTCAGGACAAGGTTAATTTTCCTAACCACATCGGCAATATCCGCCGCGCGCGCAGCCAGGTATTCATCCTCCAGGGCTTTAAGCATCTCGATAAAGGTGTTTGAAGCTTCCGTGAGAGCAGTTTCGGCATTAACCTTCTTTTCTTCGATTAAGGTCTTTGTCGCCTCAAGCAGTTCAGGATCTTCCGCAATGGCAATATGGGCTTCAAAAATTTCAGCTTCCTCAACAAGGCCTTCTGATTGCAATTTTGCAGCCAGATTGGCCAGGTCGGCCTTTACTTTTTCAAGCGCCTCTTCCAGACGTTTGTATTCTGCGGCTGGGTCTTCTATCTTGTATGTTTTTAACGTGGCAATCTGACTCTTAAAGAGAAACACCGGACCAATTGCGATACCAGGTGAAGCAGGTTTGCCAGTAAAAATGTTCATTTTGCGTCCTTGTTGAAACCCTCAATCAGGTCAAAAAGAGTTTGCGCGGCTAAAACTTCATCCTCACCATCCGTGCAAATATCGATGGTACTGCCAGAATCTATCCCAAGGGAGAGCACGCTCAGAATGGATTTTGCGTTACCTTCCTTGCCGCCCTGCTTGGAAACGGTGATTTTGCTCTTGAATTTTCCTGCTTCCTTGACAAAAACAGAGGCAGGCCTGGCATGCAGACCTTCCTTATTGGTGATGGTGATCGTTTTCTGTTCCATTTAACTCCTTTTAAAACCATTATTAAAGGCATAAATCCGCCTTTGATTGCGGGAATTATAGCCGGAAATCAGGCAATGTTTAATCCCACCACAACCTTTTATTAACAAAGCAAATCTAAAGAAAAGAGTTCACTGGAGCTTAACTCAGGGCTCTCTTTTACGATCCAGGTCTCTTCAAGCGTAATAATTGAATACGGCATAAGTTTTTGCATGGGCCCAAGCGATTCCAATTCGATAAATTGGTCACAAAGATAGGTCTCGGTATTGCAACCAAAATCCGGATATTCGCCTTTCGAGATGTTGTCTGCTTTTTTGCAGAAAAGCACACCTTCCAGCCAGTAGGCCATCCAACCATTACCATTGAAAGTGCCCCATTTGCCGGGATGCGGGTCGATGATAGACATGTCGATGAGGAGATGATCTTGCTGGTACTTCACCCTGGGATCATCCCAACGGGTATAGGGCCAAAAACTGAGGTGCTTATCCGGCAGAAGATTATCTGGGTTCGCAGCAACCTCACCTGTAGGGAAGATAGCCTTACCTCCCGGCCGTAACATAGTAATGGACCAGGGCGCACAGTAGATAGGCTTGTCTCCGGTATTGAGAAATGTATGCTCCAGGGATATCAAGCCCTGAGAGGCATCCACATTAACCATAATCAGCTTCTGCAGCCCATTGAGGCCGTTTGGCTCGCCTACGAGGCTAAAACCATCTGGATGTTCTTGCACTTCGAGACCGGTGTCATCCGGTAAATAAGTAAGTGGCTTTTCTTCTGGAGCTGCCCAAAGTCGGTGCCCGCCAGTAAAGTGAAAGGTGCCAAAGCGGGTCTTTTCCACCTT
>CAYMNM010000071.1:6941-10778 GCA_964391795.1 uncultured Anaerolineaceae bacterium
GTAAAACCAGTCGTTCGCGCGAGTTCACGCGGTTCCACGGCCCGGAAGCAGCAAACTGAAGTTGCCCCTTCCATCCCGATGACTACTGAACAAAAAATGAATGTGACTGGCATCATCCTGCTGGTGTTGGGGCTAATCGCTTTGTTAGCGTTACTGCAAAAATCCAGCGGCACGGCCACCCAACCGGTTTCGAACTTCCTGACAAACGCGTTTGGCTGGCCAGCCTACTTGCTTCCTGTGCTCTTCATTGTCATGGGCACCTGGTTCCTCCTGAGTAAAATGCAGCAATTCCCCAGTATCAGCGCGGACCGCGTGGTCGGGTTTGTGTTGCTGTTCTTCAACCTGGTAGCCTGGGCAGACCTAATTCTCGGGTGGGTTAATATTGAAGGCTCATTAGGTGGGGGTACGGTTGGTGAATTCCTTGGGACCTCACTCGTCCAAGGCCTGGGTGGTATAGCGGCGGTGATTCTTCTGGTTGCCTGGCTACTAGTAGCGCTAGTCTTTTTGGCTGATCTTTCTGTTTCCAGTATTTTTTACTGGTTGGCAAAACGCTTCAGGCACGACCGCTCAAAGTTAGGCGATTGGATTAGGCAAAACGCTGCCCGGCGGCAGGCCATTGAAGGGCAGGATGAACTTGCTTCTTTAAACACAGCAGACGAGGAACTTTACGCTGAACAAGGTCATATACAACAACGTGAGATCTCACAATCGGTCACTCCGCAAGTGAGAGAGACCATCCCAAGTTTGCCCGCCGAAAACAAAGAAAACGCCCCACACTGGACCTTACCCCGGCCGGAAGAAATTCTGAACCCGGTGCAAGCTCCCATCAACGAAGACGAGAGCGACCTCGACCGTGCCCGGGTGATCGAAGAAACTTTGCGTTCATTCAGCACGCCGGCACATGTGGTTGAGATCCGTCGAGGGCCCAGCATCACCATGTTTGGAGTGGAACCGGATTACATTGAAAACAGCAAGGGCAAAACCCGAGTGCGGGTGAACAAAATCACCGGCCTGGCAGATGACCTGGCCTTAGCGCTCAGAGCACCACGCATCCGCATTCAGGCCCCAGTTCCCGGTAAAGGCTACGTGGGCGTGGAAGTGCCCAATACCAAAACAACCCTGGTTTCACTGTTGGAAATCATTGAAAGCAACCCTTTTATCAACAATAAGTCCGCCCTGAAGTTCGCGCTTGGCAAGGATGTTTCAGGCCTGCCATTCACAGCGGACCTGGCCTCTATGCCGCACCTTTTGATCGCCGGAACGACTGGGTCCGGCAAGTCAGTTTGCGTTAATGCTATCCTGGCTGGGTACCTGCTAACGCTCACCCCAGAACAGATGCGCATCGTGCTTGTTGACCCCAAACGTGTGGAACTGACCGGTTATAACGGAGTGCCCCACTTGCTGGCTCCGGTCATTGTGGACGCGGAGAAAGTGGTTGGTGCCCTGCACTGGATGCTTCGCGAGATGGATCTGCGTTACCGCATCTTCGCCGAGAACAGCGTCAGGAATATCACCGAATACAATCGCAAGATTGTTGCTGAAGGGAAGAAACGCCTGCCCTTTATCCTGGTGGTGATCGATGAACTGGCTGATTTGATGATGCTGGCCCCGGATGAGACAGAACGCGCGCTTGCCCGCCTGGCGCAACTTGCCCGGGCAACTGGCATCCACCTGATTTTGGCTACTCAACGCCCGTCAACCGATATCCTTACGGGTTTGATCAAGGCAAACTTCCCTGCCCGCATTGCCTTCGCGGTGGCTTCAAACACCGATAGCCGGGTCATTCTGGACCAGCCCGGAGCCGAACGCTTGCTTGGCCGTGGCGACATGCTCTTCCAGGCCCCGGACGCAGCTGCCCCGGTGCGCCTGCAGGGCACTTACGTTTCAGACCCTGAAATTAACCGTCTAACCGATTTCTGGCGGGAACAAGCCGTCAAAGCTGGGGCCCCTGAACGGCCAGACGTCGCCATTTTCAGTGAAAAGCCGTCTGTACCGCTACATCCTCCGCTCACTCAAGGTTCGCTTTGGAGCGAGTTGCAAAAAGACCCGGATGAAGACCCCATCCAGGCGGAAGCGCTGGCAATCATTCGCAAAGAAGGCCGGGCATCGGTTTCCATGTTGCAAAGGAAGCTGCGCATCGGCTACACCCGGGCATCCAGAATTGTAGAGAAGCTGGAAGAAAAAGGCATCATCGGCCCACCTGACCCACAAACTGGCACTCGGGAAGTATTGGAATGGGGCGAGTTCCCTCCGGTCAATGAGGATTAATTTTTCTTTACTTATTCTCAAATCCTGACAAGATAATATTGACCAGTTTTTTAGACATTAGTCTAATAATTATTGAATCCTCCCGTCAAATATGCTAATATCTAAACGTTCCACCATTTAGTATTTTAAGTTTCACAAATAACCCTTTGTTCATCGCCTATCTCACGTATTTTCCTTGAGCGTCATTTTTCTTCGGGAGGGTATCGTGAATAAGTTTTTACCTTGCTGCTTCTTATTGTGTTGTTTTCTAATTGTGTTTAGCTCTTGCGTTCCTTATTCATTTTCACCGCCAACGCAAATCCACATCAATCCGCAAGACCCGGACGACCATGTGACTGAGCCTGCTATAGCCGTAGACGCTGCTGGCCGCTCGCACATTGCCGGGAAGGTCAACGACCGAGTTGTCTATACCCGTACCACTTTTGGTGACCCAAAAATTTCTTTAACCATGACCATGGATCTCATAACTGAAGGTTGGGAACAATATGGCCCAGATATCGCTGTCACCGATAATGGCACTGCCTGGCTGGTCTGGACGGAACAGAGAGGACCTTCGGGGAAAGTTGCCTGCTATCGGGTAATTACACCGGTTCCCCCAGAGGGAGGGTACAGCACAAACTGCCTGCGTTTGGATTCAAGCTTCTTCTCAGCAGGGAATGTGATGGTTGTAGCCCGCGGAAACAAAGCTTACGCGCTTTATGATGCCGTTGACTCTGCTGGTCGCGTCGACTCTTTGTGGTACAAAGAATTGACCCAAACGTCTAATACAGGCCTAATCATCTCGTACGGAGATTGGGCTGAATCCGGTTGGGTGCATAGTTGGGATGCGGGCATTGATAGCCAGGGATACCTACATGTGGCTTTCTTGGATGATGACGGGTACTGGCAAAAACGCTTGTTTTACCGCTCCAACGCTGATACTTATGAAGATGGATCGATGAAACAGGCTGCTACATTTTCAATATCTGATGGCCTTTACGACCATACACCTATTAGCCTGACAATCTGGTTTGATGGCACCAAAGAGATAATGTCAATTGCTTATGTCGTTGAAACTGAGGGTATATGTAAAATCGTGATTGATGCCTGTGCAGCTGATGGAAGCATTGGGTACTTAACTCATTTTGTCACATTACCACCAGCATGGTCAACTTATTCGCAGATTACTGATTTGGAGGTGCTTGGGATTGGAGCCACTCTACATCTCGGATTCATTGGGGAAAATAGTTCAACGTTGGATCCACAGGTGTATTACAAATCCAGTGCTTTTTCCAGCGACTCTCCCTCGATGCTCACTAAAAGTCGCCCTACCCACAAATATGATCTGGAAGCCGCGAAGGTTGACCCTCGACCGGAATCACCCTTAACAGACAGTTTTGCCACTTTCTCATGGGGAGAGAGAGACTCTGACTCGATGGAATATTATTCCTTTGATGGAGGCGCGACCACCAATATTTACAATACCAATTGTCTCACTTCACAAGTTTATGGAGAAACCGCATCCAACGGCGTTTACCACGCTGGAGTATTCAAAGCTTGCGGGGATACATGGTTTACCACCCAGGCCAA
>CAYMNM010000072.1:0-10766 GCA_964391795.1 uncultured Anaerolineaceae bacterium
ACCTCAGCCTCTGCCGGGCAACCATCATCGACGGCAAGCTGGAGTATAACGCATTACAAGCCAAAGCCTAAGAATTCTGCGTGGAGACATAGCAAATAAGACTTTACCTTTAGTACTACTATTTTACAAACCGAGAGCGCTGATAAGGCGCTCTCGGTTCTTCTCAATACCGTTTTGGGATTAGATTAAGATGACTTATGACTATCTTTCAAACGATTACCAAGGTTATGAAGGCTCGATTAATTATTACTAGATAAAGCTTTCATCAAGTCCTTAGTTTGTTGATAAAGCTTGGAATATATTTCCAATTGTTTTCTATAGATCGAAAAGTTTTTCGATTGTGGTTGGACAATTCCCCTAAAGTTGATAAATTTGTTAAGCTCATCCATGCTTTTGAAATGACCTACTGAATATGCAGCAATTAAAGCATCTCCAAAGGCAGCTCCATAAACATCACCAATTACTATAGGTTGTTCGATCACATCGGAAACGATCTGCATCCACTTTTGAGATTTGGTTCCTCCACCAACTGCAATGATTCGGGAAGTATTCATGCCAATCTGACTATAACCATTCGTATGTTGAGCGATTCCGTAGGCAACACCTTCCAATGCTGCTTGAAAGAGATGTCCTCTTTGATGATTTAGTTGCATTCCAAAAAATACACCTTTGGCAAATGGATCATTTATGGGAGTTCTCTCTCCACTGAAATATGGCAAAGCGATCAGACCTTCTGAACCCGCGGGAATATCTTTTATGTCCACTTGTAACTGATCATATGCATCAATCCCCGTAAGCCGTTGTTGTTCTAATAGATCAGGTGTGAGGTTATCCCTAAACCACTTTGTAAGGGTTCCCGCGGTTGACATACCGGATGCTACCATGTATGTGTCTTTGAATAAGTAAGGACCTGCCCAGTATCTTTTGTCAACAATGAGTTTTGGAACAACATGAATAATATAGACAGAAGATCCAAACATCAGCAACATATCACCTGGGTTAAATACGCCTACTCCTACCGCATCTGCAGCAGCATCAGCTGTTCCCACAGTCACAGGTGTTCCTATAGCCAATCCAGTTTCTTTTGCAGCCTTCTCCGTTACATATCCAGCAATTTCATCAGTCCAAAGCGGCATGGCTAATTGATCGGGCCTACAAAATTCAGAAAGATTCTGGTAATCCCAATCGTTAGTTACCAAATCGTACATCGGGGTAAAGTATGCTGCAGTATAGCGGTCAATTGAATAATTTCCAGTGAGTTTGGCCACTAAAAAAGTAGAGGCAGTGATGAATTTATATGCATGATCATAGACCTCTGGTTTGTTTTCTTTTAACCATAATATTTTTGGGCCAATTGATTGTGAGGTGATTGGGTTACCATATTTTCTCAAAACATATTCTTCACCTAATTTTTCATTTAGATACTCGATCTGTTTTCCAGCTCTCACATCCACACCATACAAGATTGCATTGGTTAATGGATTACAATCTGAGTCGACAGGTAGACAACAAGGTCCTATGGCA
The DNA here is from genome assembly GCA_964391795.1 of uncultured Anaerolineaceae bacterium. Lineage (GTDB taxonomy): Bacteria > Chloroflexota > Anaerolineae > Anaerolineales > Anaerolineaceae > Mesolinea. Next base: position 1,525 of record CAYMNM010000072.1, read on the forward strand.
CTACAACCGATTGATTTTATGTCATGCGGATCAAGATTTGTAGAATTCAGAATCTGATTTGAAATGAAACAAAAATCGCCCCACCATGATTCGTCTGCCTTGTGTTCAGCATAACCGGGGTGAGGAATAATCATCTCGTGAGATTTACTAGCCTTGGTGATAATCTGACCAAGCTCATCAATTAACACACCTTTGCTTTCAAAGGTTCCTATGTCAACTCCAAGGAAATATTTCACATAAACCGCCTTTAATTAACTCTCACAATTGAATTATTATCTGCCGATTCATGAATTGCATCGATCATCTTAATCACATCAAGACTCTCCTCAGGTAAGATGACAGACGGTTGTTTTCCGGATTCAAGACACCTAAGGAAGTAATCCATCTGAGTTTGGTATGGATCGACATTTGGGTCAAAATCTAAGTTCTGCAAATTTTGCCCCTTTTGCCACACCTTCATTTGGCAATGGGTTGAAGATCTGTCGGCAATTGTAGCCCCGGCAGAATAATCATACTCAACCGTTGCTTTTGTACCGACGATCTTCACAGAAAAACTAAACGGATAGCCGTCTTGCATATTGAAAGAAACCTCAGCAACAGCATGAGTACCGTTTTGATGCACAACATTCGCAAAAACGTTATTATAGCAACCGGTATCATCCTTCACTGCATTGGCATAACAATAAGAAAATTCACCAAAAAGGTAACGCAAGAAATCGATGTCATGCACAAGCATGTCATGCATAGCCCCGCCACCCAATTCTGGGTTGAAAAGCCATTTACTATAACTTTCATTTCTTGAGGAGACTCTACGCAGATGAGCCATAAGCACGTCCCCAAAAATTCCCTGGTCATAAAGCTCTTTGATCTCTACATATCCCGGCCAAAAACGAACAACCTGAGCAGTCATAAAAACAATCCCAGATCGCCTGACTGTGGAAACTAAACTTTCAGCCATTGGCAAATTTTTTTCCAAAGGTTTCTCGCACAAGACGTTTACACTGTTTAAGGCACATAAATTAACATAGTGCTCATGCAAAAAAGTTGGAACACAAATGACTGCAAAATCTGGTTTAACCGCATTGAGCATAGTCACAGCTTCTGTAAAAGGCTCTGCTTGGAATTCAGATGCCAAAGCTTGAGCTTTGGCAAAATCCACATCACATACTGCCACAAGATCAGCTGATTGATTTTTTGTTATCGCATTGGCATGACTTCTCGCAATCAACCCACAACCAATAATTACACCTTTCATTGAACCTCCATGGAAAAATCTTAAGTTTCGAAGACATTAGTTTTTATATTTCGATGTACTTACACTATCAAATGCAATAGCCAAGGCTAAGACCAAGCCTTTTACAATCATTTGATAATATTCGCTAACATTCAAAATGATCAAACCATTACTCAATACACCTATGATCAGAGCTCCAATGATAGCTCCAAAGACTTTTCCTTCACCACCACTTATACTGATTCCCCCCAAAACAGCAGCCGTGAGTACGTCCATCTCGAAACCTTTTCCTACCACTGGGCTTCCAGAGTTAATTCGCCCCATCATAATTATTGCAGCCAGACCACTCATGAAACCTGAAAGCGAATAAGCAATCGTCTTGATCTTTTTTGTATTTAGGCCCGATAGTCGTGCTCCCTCTTCGTTACTACCAATTGCATAAAAATATCTACCAATGTAAGCTTTATTGAGAATAAACCATCCGATAAACACTACTAATATCGCGATTAAAATCGGAGCCGGTATTACACCAATATAACCCTGACCCAAGAATTTGACAGAATCGGGTAAACCGTAGATATTGCGGCCAGAAGAAACAATGAATCCTACACCAAGAAGTAACTGTTGAGTAGCAAGCGTAGCGATTAGTGGAGGTACCCGAGTTGTCGAAATAAATAGACCATTTGCAAAACCCACAAATGTCGCAAAAGCGACACCAATTAGACAAGCTAATAAAGGATTTACATTATGGTTGTAAATCAATGTTGCAGATATCACACCAACCGCAGAGAGTTGTGCACCTACTGAGAGATCAATACCACCAGAAATCAATACAAAGGACATACCTATGGTGATAATTACTAACATCGAAATCTGTCTAAGAATATTGATGAGATTTGCAGGGGTGAGGAACACAGGGTTACCAACAGTAAAGATAATCACCAAGACTGCTAGAATAAAAACAATTCCGTATTTTCTAAAAAATTCAGTTTTTCCCATGGTTCCTCTTATTTTGTTCCCGATGCATAATCCAAGATTGTTTGCTTTTCGAAGTTCTCATGCAACAATTCTGCCATTGCTTCACCTTCAGATAAAATTAACATTCGATTACAGAGTCCGATCATCTCATCTAAATCGGAAGAAATCAGGATAATTGCCATACCTTCAAGAGCTAATTTGTTTATTAAATTGTAAATTTCTTTTTTTGCTCCAACATCAATTCCTCTTGTAGGTTCGTCCATAATGATGAGTTTTGGGTTACACGCTAACCATTTTGCTACAACTACCTTTTGTTGATTTCCGCCACTCAACGTCGCTACAGGTTGGCTGTCTTCACGCAATTTCACACGCAAGGTGTCCAGTAAATTTCCTACAACCTTCTTTTCCTTTGCGGAATCGATAACAAAAAATTTTTGTAACGTTTTTAGAATTGCAAGAGACATATTCCATCTTACTGGTAAATTACCAATCAAGCCTTGATTCTTTCTGTCTTCAGGAATCATAACTATTCCCGAATCGATAGCATGTTCAGGAGTTACTACTGCAACCTTCTGGCCAGCCAAGTACAGCTCTCCTTCGATCAATCTATCCGCTCCAAAAATTGCCCGAACTATCTCAGTACGTTTGGATCCGACCAAACCACCCAAACCAAACACTTCACCAGAATAAACAGTAAAATTTATATCATTGAAACCATGGCCAGAAACTCCTTTTACTCTAAACACTTCCTCACCAGTTCGATAGTTTATCGGTGGGTAGACTTCTTCAAGTAAGTTGTTGATCATATCTCCAATGATCTTTTGCCTGTTTGTTTCCTTAGTTTGATATGTAGAAATTTTTTTTCCATCTCTCAAAATTGTCACTCTGTCACTAATCTCAAATATTTCTTCAAGACGGTGAGAAATATAGATTATGGAGACACCACGACTTTGTAACTGGCGAATTATTCCAAAAAGAATTGTGACTTCTTTTTCAGATAAAGGAGCAGTGGGTTCATCCAATATTAAGATTTTCACATCATGACTAATTGCTTTCGCAATTTCAACGATCTGTTTATATGCAACAGAAAGGTCCCTGATCTGTGAATTGGGGTTAATATCAAGATCAAACACTTTCAACACTTCTTCGGCTTTTTGAGTCAGTAACTTCGAATTGAAGTATCCATTCTTTTGAAGTTCTTGACCAAGAAAAATGTTTTCTGCCACAGAAAGCGAAGGTATTATGTTAAATTCCTGATAAATGACTTCAATTCCTAGGTGCGAAGAAAGATTTGGTGTCATGCCCAAATGCTCTTCGCCATGAATTTTGATTATGCCATGATCGGGTAATATCGCACCTGAAACTATCTTAATCAGTGTTGATTTGCCCGCACCATTCGCCCCAACAATTGCATGCACCTCGCCTCGATTGATTTCCAGATCGATATCCTCAAGGACCCTAACGCCAGAATATGACTTGCTAATACTTTTCAAGGACAGAATTGGATTGTTCATAATTCACCTAACGTTCGAGAAGGTATTGGGATGACCAGAAACAACTCCGGTCATCCCTGTATTTAGTTGGGTTTTACTTTGGTAAAAAATCTTTCGCGTTGTCAATGGTGATCTGAATCTGAGGGAAATAAGTGTTTCGCTGCACTGACTTACCATCTTCAAGATCCCGAGCAGTTTGGATCATCATCTCACCAATTGTATTTAAATCAAGATGGATGGTAGATCGATAGATAGTATTTTCTGAGATAAGCTTGATAGCCTCTGGCAATGCATCAACGGCAAACAAACCGAAATCGTCAGCCGCTTTACCAGCAGCAACAACGGATTCGTATATGCCAAGGATGCCAGCATCATCAATACCAATCACAACTTTCATGTTTGGGTGAGCTTGCATGAATGCTTCACCAACTTCGATCCCTTCATTCTGGTATCCAGCTTGAGCGATTGCAACAATTTCTGCGTTGGGAGCCTCAACTGCAAGTGCTTCCTTAATACCGACTTCACGATCCAAACACACCTGATTTAAGGGGTAGTTAGCGACTCCTACTTCAACTCTCTCGCCCTCTGGGAAGGTCTCCTTAATCCAAGCTGCGGCGTTTCGCGAAAGTGTTCTGCCAATTTCAACATTGTCAAGACCGAAGTAGGCGTCAGCGATATCAAGATCAGTGTCAAACGCTATGACAAACATACCTTGTTCTTTGGCTGTTGTCAGAATATCCTTTGCTGATTCATTATCAAAAGCATGGATTATGATGCCGTCGTATTTAGCATTTATGAAATTTTCGACTGCTTCCCTCTGTTTTAGAGGATCTGCTTTTGCATCACTAAGAACCAATTCCATGCCCAATTCCTTTGCTTTATTCTGCATGTACACAAACATGTTCGCGTGAGCTGGATTAGAGATATCTTGCCAAGAAACACCAACAGTAACTTTTTTAGCTGGTTCGGGTGCAGTTGTATCGCCAGCAGGTGCCTGAGTTTGGACTGTTGTTGTACAACCCACCAAGAAAATTAGCACCAACAGGAACGAAACTAAACGAATGCCATGTTTTTTCATTTCTTCTCCTTATTGTTATTGATCACTTGAAACTCTATTCTAATAGAATACAAATCCGTCATTTTCCTCCTTCCTTTGTAAAACCATATGGTTGATTTGTAGAAAATAATTAGTTAGTTTAATTACACTAACTATCTGAGTTAATTGATCAATATCTATGAAATCACCAAAAAAATCTTGACACATAAGTACATAAGTTAGATTTTGAATCAGTATCTTGAAAGAGAAAAATCACAATCAATTTTCTCAAGTGTAGATGTACATAAATTCCCAAGACCAATAACATCATCAATATTACACACCTCACAAGGTGAGTGTGTGTATTTTACTGGAAAGGCCAAATCAATGGTTGCCACACCTTCTCCTACATTTTGAACATAAGATGCGTCTGTTAGCAATCCTCGGGAAGCAAACCAAGAATGTTTGATAGCCGCATTATCTGCTGCTTCAGTCACGAGTTTTACTAACCCCATATGGGGAATCACGCCATTAAGAGTACCTCGGCCATGAAAGGAATACATGTTTATCGCAGGTCCATTCCCAGTACAAGTGTTGAATGTTTGTTCTAACCCTGGGCTATCAGATGCTAGACAAACATCCAGTGCAATAGCGATGTCCGGGAGAATTGTATTTGCTGCGGTCATCGCTCCATGCATATTGTGCTCTTCTTGGACGGAACCTATCAAATAGACATCACAATCAAGTTGTTTTTTTGATATTGCTTCAGCTATCAACATAATCGCAACGCAAGAACCTCGATTATCAATAGAGGTACCAGTTATGTAGGCTCCAGCTAGTTTCTCAAAAGATGGTTTATAAACAACCGAATCTCCGACTTGAACTCCTAACTTTAGTACTTCTTCCCGCGAGGTCGCTCCAATATCAACAAACAAATCTGGTATCGGGGTAACACTTTCTTTTTCAGCCGCAGACATGACGTGGTACGATTTCTCACCAACAACAGCATCGAACATTTTTCCGTCTTGAGTCGTCACTATTAATGCCAAACCCGGCACAATCTTGTCAGGTACACTCCCATTCTTATTCAAACGCAAATATCCATTTTCGGTGATATGGGTTATAACAAATCCAATCTGATCCATGTGTGCAAAAATCATTACTTTTGGGAGATTTTTTGATTTGCTTTTGAAGCGGGCAATTACATTTCCAATTCGATCGATATGCACGTCATTAGAAAATTTTTCAAAGTCCGCTTTAAGTCTATAAGCCATCTTTGATTCATACCCACTGCCGGCTGGTATCAACATATAGTCTTTTAGTAATTGAATTGCATCCATTCTCACCAGACCTTCATTATTGTTTGCTTATAGAGATAGCTCAACATCCTTCGTCCGCCAATCAGGCATTTTGATTGGTAATGAGTTACTCTGAATTGATATCTCTGATAGATTTGCTACAGAACTCCACTCGCACGCCTTGTAGACATCGATAGGGTTGTCAATTTCTCCGCGTATGGTTTTTACAAAATCCTGAACAACATAATAATCACCACCACAGGAGTTATAGTCCCCATTAGCAGCTAACTTCTGAGCTCCAAGTGGCATATTCTGATAATTCTCAGGAAGTAAGTAGCTATACTTCCACAAATCTTCCCATACTAAACCTCTGGAAAGTCTGACGCCACCATCGGAGAAGAAAATCCTGTCCATTGATTCTTGCCCAAAAGGGCCCCTTCCTGTTTCAAGAGCTCCGCGCGTTCCTTGGATAGCAAAGTATGCATTCTGGTTAGGTCGAGGAGACATCACGTCAATTCTTAGATTTAGAAACTTGCCACTCTTTAAGCGTAATATCGTGGTGGTAGTGTCTTCCTGGCGAAAGTCAGGGTCAACATGATTTCCACTTCCGTATGTCAAGACTGTATCGATGCGTTCATTTCTGAAAAAGGTCATTAAAGGTCCAAGGCAATGAGTGGGGTAAAAGGCTCCCCTTTTTCCAACTTGCCAATATTTTCTCCAACTATCTTTTCCATTTGGGTAAACCAACCAAGTTCGGATATCTTCTATATATTCGCTTTCCCCATAATATATCTCACCAAATCTTCCCTCATCAATCAGCCTGTTGACAAGCACGACATCAGGGCGGTAACAGTAATTCTCACACATCATATAAACTCGATTAGAGTTTTCAACGGTTTTTTTAAGCCAGAACAATTCTTCCAAAAATGAATTTGCAGTAACCTCACATAAAACATGTTTCCCGGCTTTAATTGCACTGATTGATTGGGACACATGGTGCTGCATTGGGGTAGCAACCATTATGGCATCGAGGTCGCTATCCACCATATCATCATAGTTGCGATACCTGTTTTCGATCTTATAATCTGTAGCCAGCTTTTCCAATTTTTCAGGATCCGCTTCGCAAAATGCTGATATTTGAACATCCGGCATATCAGCGAATCCGGCGAAGTATGTAAGACCTCTGGCTCCGGCAATCCCAATTTTGATCATATCTCCTCCAAGTCTTCGTCTAGAAAGTGGATGATGCTCTGAAATTCCGTACGACATCCATGAACTCCTTGACACGTGATTTGTCAGTTTGATTCATGAATTTACCTTCAAACTTAAACGTAGTACCTACCACAGCTCCATCGGCAACCTCAAGTATCTTTTCAATCGTGTCTTTACGGCATCCTGTATTGGCAAATACAGGCACGTCGCCAGCAACAGATTTTGCTTTGGTGAGGACATGCAAGTCAGTCGAACTTCCTGCTGTAGCACCTGAAACACACAATCCATCCGGTAGACAGTTAAAAACCGTTGTTTTGGTAATTGACTCAACAGAACGGTCAGATAGGTAAGCAGCAGCTTCTGGAACTATGTTGAACAACATCCGGACTTCATTAGCGCCAACATGAGATCGGTGCCGAGCAGTCTTGCCAGCATTAGTATTCCACAAGCCAAAATCACTTGCGTAAACACCACTAATAATTTCCCGAATAAACTTAGCCTCTGTTGCTACTGCTAAGTCAAGTGAAGCAATAGGGTCCCAAAGACAATTTACGCCATAAGGAATGGAGATGCGTGGCATCAATTCACCTATCACACGTGCCATGCTTGCCACAGTAACCGCTTCAACGTTGGTAAGATAGGGCAAACTAAACTCGTTACTGAACATGATGGCATCAACACCGCCTTCCTGTAATGCATCCAAATCTTGTTTAGCCTTCTCAATTACAACTTTGATCCCACCCTTTGGATCATAGAGAGGATCCCCTGGAAGTGCCTGAAGGTGACACATAGCAATAATTGGCTTAGTCGTTCCAAAAACTTCTTCAATCCAATTTGGCATATAAACTAATTCCTTTCTTTACTAACAGATGATGACCTCAATACCTTTGTTGCGAATAGCGTCCACCATATCAAGAGCTACTTGTTTATCAGTGATGATTGTGTCGATCTTTTCAAGAGGAGCAATATGGTTTAATGCAATGACCCCAAATTTACTGCTATCAGCTAGTACTATTCTCCTTTTTGCGCATCGGATGATACTTTGTTTGACTTCTGCATCTTCTAAGTTGAACTCTGTCAAACCTTCTTCGGAATGAACTCCACCGGTACCAAGGAAAGCAACATCTACGTGTAAGTTACTATATACAGTTTGTGGAAATGAGCCTACTAATGAAAGCTCGTTTGCACGAACAATTCCCCCAGATATGATTAACCGAATGTCCGACCCAACAGCAAAATTTTTTATTACTTCGCTAGCGGTAATCAGGCAAGAGGTAACAATAGTCAGATTGCGCTTATCGCGAAAATGTTTGACTGTCTCCAAAACCGTAGTACCGCTATCCAATGCTATACTACTGCCACTTTGAATAATTTCAGCTGCTCGTCGCGCAATTCTATTTTTGTTTTCAATATTTGCTGAAGAACGTAGTAAAAAAGGAGGTTCATAACTCCTTCCTAAATTTGTAGTTGCCCCACCATGTACTCTTCGAATTATGCCTTTTTCATCAAGAATCGCTAGATCTCGTCTTGCAGTCATTTCAGAGATATTGAACCATTTACACAAATCGGACACTTCTACGTTGCCTTTGTCGTAGATAACCTCAATAACCTTTTTTTGTCTTGCTGCTGCAGATAGCATAATCAAGGTCCTGTGTTCGAATATGGTTATATCATATAGTAAACACGTTGTCTTGTCAATAAAATTTGGAGATAAATGTTCGTTTCAATCAAATAGCAACATTTAACCCTCCCTCACAATGGCACCAAAAATATTTCGGTCTGATTTTTTTCATAAATTATGGGATAGTTAATTGACTTCGATTAGCCGCAACAAAAGACTAAAAACACTAGGAGCTTCGTTAGTAGAAATTCTAGATTTTGTTTTTGCATGCGGAAGAATAACTCGAGCCGGGGTTGTGTAGAAATTGAGGGCTACTGGACCAACTTCACGAAATAGAACGCGATGGTTACCGCCCAAATCCAAGTGTCAA
>CAYMNM010000073.1:0-10690 GCA_964391795.1 uncultured Anaerolineaceae bacterium
CCCCCAGACGCGCTGGCGACAAACAAAGGCATTGCAGAGCCTTTATCGATCAGTAAAGAAAGGTAGTACTCCTGCAGGATGTTTTGCTTCTGTTCCGCCAAAACAGCATGCACGCTTTCATTCTTTACTTTCATATTCAGAAGCTTCTGATATGTGCTGACCGCTGTGTCGTAATCGCCCACCACCTTGATAGCCCCGGCCTTTCCACGCCCCCCGGTGAGCACCTGGGCTTTCAGCACTTGTGGATAAGGCAAATCACGAAGTTCATCGTCAATATGCACAATAACCGAATTGGGCACGGGAATTCCGTGCTGTTTAAAGATGTTTTTGGCCTGGTATTCAAGAAGGCGCATTAGCTCTCCTGCTGGAGTAATACCGACATCGCGTCGATACCAACTTGAGCCGCCTTGATGTTCACCTCAGCATAGCGATCTGCCACATTCTCCCGGATACCATCAAAAAGCTGCTGGTCGGTCAGTACGCCGCTGAAGCGGTGCAACGCGCCAAGGAATACCATATTACTGGACATGGCAAACCCCAGTTCTTTGCCGATGTGATTTGCTTTGACCTCATAGATCTTGAGATCAGCCCGATCGGGCCTGGTAACCATGTCCGGATCCATAATCAAGACACCGCCAGATTTCAAACGCCCAACATAGCGGTTAAAAGCCAGGTCTGACATGGCAACTAAAATATCCGCCTTATCCGATGTGGGGGAGAATATGGGTTCTTTAGAGAGTATCAATTCAGCCTGGCACTCACCGCCCCTGGCTTCTGACCCGAAGGACTGTGTTTGCACGGCATGGTAACCTTGTTTGGTGACAGCTGTAGAACCATAGATAAGCGCCGCCAGGATAACGCCCTGACCTCCGAATCCGCAAAATTGGATAGCTTGTCTTTCTGCAATCATTCTTCCTCCGGAGGCAAAAAAGAGCTGCCGGCAAAGACCGGTGCTTGCTTATCCACAAAATCACCCAATACAAACTTGCCTGCCAAATCTTCATCGCTTAATTTTTCTGCCTCTGCGACGGTGAGGCTGCGGTCCTTGATCCAATCCAGCAGCTTTGTTGGGCTGGCAGAATTGATAGCTTTACGGCCAAAACCGGTGGTGCATTGCGAGACAATTTCGACAAATGAAAAGCCTTTGTGCTGGATGGCTTTCTTGATTGCGCGGATGGATTGGTGCGGCCTGTTGGTGGACCAGCGGCTGACAAAAGTGGCCCCGGCGGCTTCAACCAGCTTCACCAGGTCAAACGCGGGTTCCGGGTTGCCATAGGGCGTGGTGATGGTTCGCAAGGTGCTGTAGGTGGTCGGGGCAACCTGTCCACCCGTCATGCCATAGTTGAGGTTATTGACCACAATCATGGTCACATCCAGATTGCGCCTGGCTGCCTGAATCAGGTGATTGCCGCCAATGGCAGCCGCGTCACCATCCCCGGCAAAGATAACGACTTTCAGGTCCGGTTGCATCAGCTTGATACCGGTTGCCCATGGTAGTGTGCGGCCGTGGATGCCGTGCATAGCGTCCAGCTTAAGGTAGACCGGGATGCGGGCTGTGCAGCCCACACCGCCAATCCCCATAATGCTGCTCATGGGTATCTGCAATTCGTCCATTGCTCTCACAAAGAAATTGAGCACCTGGGCAGCACCGCAGCCAGGGCAAAAGAAATGAGGCAGTGAATTTGGCTTTAGGGACTCGCGCATGGGGTTGGTAATCATCTCAAGACCTCCTGGATGGCGGCAAGGATTTCGCCGCTGGTATGGATGGTTCCCAGATTTTTGGTCACCCGTTTTACTTCAGCGTGGCATCCGGCGATGCGTTCGATCTCTCCAGCATATTTCCCTATGTTCATTTCCACCGCCAAAATCTTATTGGCTTTCTTAGCTGCAGCAAGGATTTGTTTTTCAGGCACTGGCCAAACCGTGTGCAATTTTAGCAACCCAACCTTCTTGCCTTGGCCGCGTGCCAGGTCAACAGCATCCTTGCAAGGACGGGTTTCGCTGCCATAGGCAATCAGGATCAGTTCAGCATCTTCAGTTTGATATTCATCGGTGGTGACAATGTCATCGACGTTCATCAGGATTTTTTGGGTGATGCGCTCGTATTGGCGTTTAAAGATTTCTGGCTCCCACTTGATGCTGCCATATTCATTGTGCGGGTTGATGGAATAAAGCGTGTTGTAACCCTTGCCAAGTGGCGCCATTTCAGGGACGCAACCCATTTCAGCTTTGAAAGGCGCGTATTCGCCAGGTTTTGCCTGGGTCATTTTTCGATTGATGATTTCGATCTGATCAGCAGGAGGAATGACCAGCCGCTCACGCATCAACGCGATCGTAGTTTCAGACATCACAATTACCGGGTTACGGTATTTTTCTGCCAGGTTGAAGGCCCGAACCGTAAAATCAAAAAGTTCCTGCACGGAAGAGGGCGCCAGAACAATCAATTCATGATCGCCGGCTGAGCCCCAGCGCATTTGCATCACATCTGCCTGGGTGGCAAAGTTTTCACCACGGGTGCGTTGGACGTCCATGATGACCATGGGTATTTCATCAGAAATGGCGTATTCAATGCCTTCAGCCATATAGTCAAAACCCGCGCTGGCAGTGGCTGTCATGACCTTCGCGCCTGCGAGTGAGGCACCTGCCAGGGCGTAGATGGAGCAGAGCTCATCTTCACCTTGAAGGAATTTGCCGCCCACCTCAGGCATGCGTTCAGCCATGCGTTCCGAAACTTCATTGGCCGGCGTAATTGGATAACCGGCAAAGAAATCACAACCGGCTGCCAGGGCGCCTTCTACGGCCGCAAAATTGCCCAGCATAAAATGGGTGCCACTTAATACTCTCGGTCGTCTTGGGTGCATCTTAGTTTCCTGTCTGGTCAAAATAGGCTTCAAGCCTTCGTAAACCTTCAATAACATCCGCTTCACTGGTGGCATAAGAGAGCCGCAAGTGGTTTTCACCACCCAAACCAAAAGCTCCTCCTGGAACGGTTGCCAAGTGGCTGGTGCTCAGGAGGTCTCTGGCCAGGTCAAGCGATTTTACTGGTTTGTCGTAGCTGACAAAACAGTAGAAGGCTCCCTTTGGGCTGACGCAGTTTAGATGCTTTGAGCTGTTGATGGTTTCCATCATCAGGTCACGATTGCGGCTGAACTGATCCACCATGGCTTTAGTAGCACCTACAGAGGCGGGATTGGTTAAGGCTTCCAGGGCGCCCGCCTGCGCGAAGGCTGTCACACAACTGGCGGAGTGCTGGTAAATCTTCATGATTTGTTCCATTAATTCATGCGGTCCGCTGGCGTAACCCAAACGCCATCCAGTCATGGCGTAGCGTTTTGAAAAACCGTTAACCGTAAAGACGTTATCAAATTCAGATGCCGGGGAGTAAACCTCGCCTTCATAAACCAGTGATTCATAGATTTCATCTGATATGACCGTTGTGCCATTATCCCTGGCCATGCGGGTTATTGTCCGGATTGCTTCAGGGCTGTAGACTGCCCCAGTCGGGTTACATGGAGAATTAAGAATAAGAACTTTCGGTTTCTGACTGAGAGCAGCTTCCACTTTTTCGAGGTCCGGTTGATAGCCTTCGGATTCAACGGTCTCAACCCGTAGCAGCTCTGCACCCATCAGTTGCGGGATGCAGGCATGCGATACCCAGGAGGGGTCCAAAATCGCTACTTTATCACCTGGTGAAATGAGTGCCTGAAAGGCCAGATAGAGGGCAAATTTTGCGCCAGGCGTAACCATTACATTATCAACTTCTGCGTGGATTTGGTTTTCCCTGAGCAGTTTTTCCTGGATGGCTTTACGTAAATCCAGGTCGCCAAAGGTGGCCTGGTATTTTGTGTTTCCTGCTTCCAGAGAACGGATGGCAGCTTGTTTAATGAAATCCGGGGTATCGAAGTAAGGCTCACCAACACCAAGCGAGACAATATCTTTCACCCCTGCACGCTTCATGCGCTTTATTTCATTATCCACAATTTCGGTAGCGGACTCTTCCAATCCGGCGACAAGTGGATTTACCTCAGGATTCATTTTCACCTTACCTTTATAATTTGACAGAATTTTGGAGTCTAGCATTGACTAGATTCCATCATAGCGATTATGATATATGCTATACGTCAAACATCGTTCTGTCAAGAGATTTGACACGAAGAGCATCTACCTTTTCGCAGACTCACCAGATCAGGAGGTTGTGATGCAAGATCAGGATCTTATTGGGTTCGCCCAGACATTAATCAGAACTCAGGGCTATAGTTGCCAGGAAGCAGCCGTAGCTAATGCTGTCGTTGCTGAGATGCAGCGACTGGGTTTTGATGAAAGCTACATTGATGATTGCGGCAATGCCGTAGGCATCATCAAGGGCAAAAAACCTGGTAAACGCATCCTTATGGACGGCCACATCGATACTGTCGTGGCGGAAGCCAAGGACTGGACCCACCCTCCTTTCGCTGCTGAAATTCATGATGGCCGCATTTATGGCCGCGGCATTGTGGACATGAAGGGTTCATTGGCCGCCATGGTACACGCAGCTGCTCAGGTGAACCGCCAAACCCTGGCAGGTTCAGTTGTGGTCAGTGGTACGGTACTTGAAGAGCATTTTGAAGGCGTTGCACTAAAGAATGTAGTTGACAAACTCAATCCTGATTACGTTATCATCGGTGAAGCCACTAACTTCCAGTTGAATCGGGCAGGCAGAGGCCGCGCTGAGATTGTCATCGAAACCCTTGGCAAATCAGCCCACTCGGCTTCCCCCCAGATTGGACGCTGCGCGGTGCATGAAATGATGAAGGTCATCGCAGCCGTGGATCGCATCCCCCAGGAGGAAAGCTCTTTTGTCGGCCCTACCCAATTAACCCTGACGGATATCATTTCTGACCCCTACCCCGGCTTTTCAGTCATTCCCGGCCGCTGCCGGGTCACATACGATCGGCGCACTGTGCCCGGTGAAACCATGCAGTCCGTGCTTACCCCGATTGAGACTGATGAGATCATCCGCTCCATACCCCACAAAGCTTACATTTTTGAAGGCCGAGACTTGTGCTACACCGGTAAAGAATTGAGCGGTCTGAAGTTCTTCCCTGCCTGGGAGTTCCCCCTGGAGCACCCCCTGGTCGCCGGAGCTATCGCGGGACTGAAGAAAGCTGGGCTTGAACCGAAAATCGGATCTTATCAGTTCTGCACCAATGGCGCCTATTGCGCTGGCTGGAAAGGGATCCCCACAATTGGCTTTGGCCCTGGAGATGAACGCCTGGTGCATATTGCCGATGAATGTCTGCCAGTGGCTGATTTGTTAAAAGCACGCGATTATTTCAGAGCAATCGTTGAAGAAATGCTATTGGAACTATAATTAAGATGCAAAGAGTGTTTTCAACTCTGAAACGGTTTTTTTCGATCCAGTCCAAAAACACCATTTCAGAGATACTAAATTAGCAAGATACACAATTTTGTTATTTGCTTTTCTGAAGTTTTCAATGTTTTCTTGTTCTTTACAAATTCAAAATCTTATCAATGGCAGAATGAAAATTCTGCATATAGGAGGTATCTGAACCTGATCAAATTGTTCTTGTCAAATAAAAAAGATCCTAATTGAAAGTCGAGAGGAAAACATGAAGAAGATTATTATGCTTGTCATCGCTGTGATATTCATCCTTTCAGCAATCGGATGCACAGCCCCCGCTGCCCCGGCTGCCCCTGCGGCTCCCGCGGCTCCTGCAGAAGATAAAACACCCATCAAGCTAGGTTGGTTGGGCGCCCTCTCAGGCGACTCCGCCACCTGGGGTACTGCGGACAAAAACGGCGTTGCCCTCACCTTAAAGCAGATTAACGAAGCTGGCGGCATCCTTGGCCGCCCGGTAGAAATTGTCTACTATGATGGCAAGGGTGATCAGTTAGAGTACATCAACGTGCTCAAGCGCTTGATCTACGAAGACAAGGTAGTCGGCGTTATTGGCCAGAATACTTCCGGCAACCAGATTGCCATGGCCCCCATCGCTGAAGAAGGTAAAGTGCCGATCATCAGCACCTTCGCCACCAACCCCAAAGTCACCGTCCCTGAAGAAGGCAAACTGATGCGCTACACCTTCCGTGTGTGCTTCATTGACCCCTATTCCGGTGATGTTACTGCCAAGTTTGTTTCCCAGGACCTTGGTGCCAAGACGGCTGCTGTCCTGTTTGACATCTCCTCGGATTACTCCACGGGTGTCAAGGACTTCTTCGTTCAGGCATTTGAAGCCATCGGTGGCAAGATTGTTGCTCTCGAAGCCCTCAAAGCCGGCGATGTTGACTTCCGCCCACAGCTCACTAAGATCAAGGAAGCCAACCCTGACGTCATCGTTATGCCTTTGATGTTCAAGGAAGTTGCCCTCTCAGCCAACCAGGCCCGCGAACTGGGCATTACCACCACTTTGGTCGGTGGCGATGGCTGGCCGTCCCTCCAGTTGCTGGAGATTGCCGGCCCCGCTGTTGAAGGCTCCTATTACCTGGACCATGCCGATGTGAACGACCCCGAATTGGCTGAGTTCCGCACCGCATACGAAAAGGAATATAACCGCAATATCGAGATCACCGCTGTTATGGGCCACGATGCATTACTGCTCATGAAAGCCGCCATCGAAAAAGCGGGTAAAGCCGAACCAGAAGCCATCCGCGATGCTCTTGAGACCATTACGGACGTAAAGGTTCTTTCCGGTACCATTAACATGGACCCCGAAACTCACAACCCGAAGAATAAAGCTGCCGTCATCATCAAGATTCAGGATGGCAAGTTCACATTCTTCAAGAAATTCCAACCAGCCGAATAAAAAACGGTAAATGGCCTGGGGAATCTAATTCCCCAGGCCAATTCTTCTTGTCTGGAGTAGACAATGATTCTTCAACAAATCGTAAATGGTTTATCCATCGGATCAGTTTATGCAATGATTGCGGTAGGATACTCCCTGGTTTACAGCGTTTTGAATTTTTCCAACTTTGCACACGGAGAAATTCTAATGCTGGGTTCTTTTGCTGGCTTCTTCTTGCTCAGCGCACTCAAGGTGCCCTTCCCGTTTGCACTCGCACTTTCAATGGTGGGTGCAGGTGTAGTAGCCATGGCAATTGAACGTTTTGGATATCGGCCGCTGCGTTTGCGCAAGGCCCCTACCCTTTATTTTATGATTGCCGCCATGGGTTTTTCGGTCTTCCTGCAAAATCTGGCAATTATCGTCTTTACCCCTAATTTCCGTACTTATCCACAACTCTTTTCTTTGCAACCGATCATGTTGGGTCGCGTGGCCATGGGCCGCTTGGACCTTTTGATTTTTTTCATATCACTCATCAGTCTTTCTGTTTTAAGCCTCTTTATCTATAAAACTAAAATGGGGACGGCGATCCGGGCAACTGCTTATAACTACCGTGTGGCCTCTTTGATGGGCATTAACCCCGACATCGTCATCGCGATTGTGTTCTTCCTGGCTGGCGGTACCGCTGGTCTGGGAGGCATGCTCTTTGGCATGAAGTACACCACCTATCCATGGATGGGTGCCCTGACAATCAAAGCTTTCATTGCTGCGGTTGTCGGTGGTTTGGGCAGTTTACCTGGAGCAGTATTGGGTTCGTTTATTCTGGGAATGGTTGAAACTTTTGCATCCGGTTATGTTTCATCATCCTTTAGAGACCTGTTCTCTTATGCCATCATGATCATCATCATCATATTCCTGCCCAGCGGCTTGCTTGGCAAGAATACCACCGAGAAAGCATAGGGAGGAGCTAAATGTCAATCTACATTCAAGGCATCATTTACCTCATCTCTATCAACCTGATCTCCGTTATGGGGCTTTCATTGCTAACTGGTTTTACAGGTTCCTTTTGTTTTGGCCAAGCCGGCTTTATGGCTGTGGGAGCCTATGTGTCGGGTATGCTTACCAAGTTGGTTGGCTGGCCGCTCTGGTTGGGCATCATTTGCGGAGCTTTAGCTGGAGCACTCATCAGCATTCCCATCGGCTTGCCGACGCTTAAGTTGAAAGGCGACTACTTTGCTATTGCTACTCTGGGTTTTGCGGAAGCTGTTCGTCTTATCCTCGAGAATTTGCAACAGTACACAGGCGGCGCCAGGGGTATTCCAGGCATTGAAACCATGGATAGCCCTGTTCCTGCGCTGATTATTTCGATCATTATTTACGTCCTGATCCGGTTTTACGTCTCCTCTACCCACGGGCGCAGTTGTATTGCCATTCGTGAGGATGAAATGGCCGCCAACTGCATTGGCGTAAACTCCCCTCGCATGAAGACCATTTCCTTTTTTGTCAACGGTCTCTTGGCTGGGCTTGCAGGTGCTCTATTGGCCCATTATGTAGGCTTTATCCAGCCTTCAATGTTTGGCATGCCAAAATCTACCGAACTGATCATCATGGTCATCTTTGGCGGCATGCACAGCGTTACAGGTGCTATGCTCTCCACGATCATGCTTACAAGCCTTCCCGAGTTGTTGCGGGCAGCCTCCATCTGGCGTTTGGTTGCCTACGGTCTGCTGGTAGTCATTATCATGGTCGTCAGGCCTGAAGGTTTGCTTGGCTCGTGGGAACTTTCCATCGCCAATCTGAAGGCAATATGGAATAACTTTTTTAACCGGAAACCAGCCGCCAAGGAGGGAAATTAATGTACATTCTTGAGATTGATAACCTCTCAAAGTATTTTGGCGGCGTGAAAGCGGTTGATGACTTCAACATGAAACTTGAAGAAGGTTCCATCACTTCTATCATTGGGCCAAATGGTGCCGGTAAAACCACCATCTTTAACCTGATTACTGGCATATACCCGCCGACCAAAGGGTCAATCACCTTGCATGGCAATAGCATCCTTGGGCTGCCCACCTACAAAATCGTAGGTCTTGGCCTGGCCAGAACTTTCCAAAATATCCGCCTCTTTGCCAACTCCACTGTGTTGGATAACGTTAGGGCAGCTTGTCACGATATGGCAAACTACTCCGTTTTAGAAGGCTTCTTCCCGAGCAAGAGAAGAACTGAACAGGAAAAACATATCAAAGAACGTTCAATGTCTCTGCTTGACACCGTCGGGTTAGCCGATCGCTCAGAAGAGATTGCCAGTAAATTGCCATATGGCTACCAGCGTCGGCTTGAGATTGCGCGAGCTTTGGCTCTAAACCCAAAAATCTTGCTTCTGGATGAGCCAGCTGCAGGTATGAACCCTGAAGAATCGCAGAACTTGATGGACTTCATACGCCGGATGCGTGAAAGATTTGCTCTTACAACCTTGCTGATTGAACATCACATGGAATTGGTTATGGGTTTAAGCGATTACATCACTGTAGTGGATTTTGGGAAAACAATTGCGACAGGCACACCCAAGGAAGTTCAGAATAATCCGGAAGTGATCAAGGCCTATCTGGGATATGGAGATAAGAAATGAAAAAGCTGCTTGAAATAAAAGACTTGCACGTGTCTTACGGTGGCATTCAGGCGCTGAAAGGTATCTCCCTTGAAGTGGAAGAGGGCGAGATTATTTCGATCATTGGGGCTAACGGGGCAGGCAAATCCACCATGTTGAATGCCCTTAGCCGCCAAATCAAGATCGAAAAAGGTGAGATTCTGTTTGAAGGGGCGCCGCTTCCTTCTCAAGCTTACCAGGTCGTTCAGGCTGGAGTTGTTCAGGTGCCTGAAGGCCGTCAGATTTTTGCGAATCTGACAGTCCGCGGCAACCTTGAAATTGGTGCCTACCTGCGCAAGGATAAAGAAGGCATTGCAAAAGACATTGATTACATTTTCTCGGTTTTCCCGCGCTTGCAGGAACGCCAGTCCCAATATGGTGGCAGCCTGAGCGGTGGCGAACAGCAAATGCTGGCCATTGGTCGTGGTTTGCTTTCAAAACCCAAACTGATGCTGCTGGACGAACCCTCGCTGGGTCTTGCCCCTATGCTCGTGGAAGAAATTTTCAACGTGATCGCGAAAATCAACAACGAAGGCACCACCATCCTCTTGGTGGAACAAAATGCTCAGAAAGCGCTCTCGGTTGCCAATCGCGGTTATGTGCTGGAGACCGGAAAGATTATCAAGACTGGTCACGGTTTGGAGTTACTGAATGATCCCAAAGTACAGGAAGCCTACCTGGGCGTAAAAATTGAATAATTGAGGAGTTAAAGGCATGTTCCAGAATTTTGAAGGCGCAATAAAATACGTGCGCGATAATGAAATACGGATGATTGACCTCAAGTGGTGCGACCTATTCGGCCGTTGGCATCATATTTCGGTCTCTGCCGATTACTTTAGCCCGCAGATGATGCGCGACGGCATTGGTTTTGATGGTTCAGCCGTCGGCTTTAAACCTGTCAATGCAGGCGACATGGTTCTCATCCCGGACCTTTCGACAGGCTTCATGGACCCATTCTTCAGGCGGCCAACTTTATCATTTTTGGCAGATATCTACGAAGCCGACAGCAAAGAGCGCTTCGATTTTGATCCACGTCAGATTGTTGCCAAGGCTGAAGCTTACCTGCAAAAAACAGGCGTCGCGGATGCTTCCATTTGGGGCCCTGAGTACGAATTCTTTATTCTGGACGAAGCGAGCTTTGAAAATCGTCTGAACGCCAGCTCTTACCGCCTGGTTTCATACGAGTCTGACTGGGTGGAAAATGAGACCACCAATGGTTACCTCGTGCCTAATCACCACGGTTATCATCGCATCGCCCCATCCGATC
>CAYMNM010000074.1:0-9140 GCA_964391795.1 uncultured Anaerolineaceae bacterium
CCCAAGCTTGAGCAGCCGGGATGAGCGCAGAAAGCGGGGTGAGCCCAAAGGCAATTAGGGCCTGCGTTTTCCCAGCTTTCCAAACCAAACGGAAAGCTTCAGGGGTGTTGCGCAGCGAGCGCTTAAAATCCAACCACTGATCGGCTAGTGATCCTTTATTGCGATTTGGGTCTATAGGCATGTGCATATACTAGAGCTCCCCGTTTCTATTTGGCAAGTCGGCTCAGCAAAAAGCCGTAATAAGAACATTAATCCAGGAAAGAAGGCATAGGCCGCAGGTAATGGCAGGTGTAGCCATTAGGTAATTTCTGCAGGTAATCCTGATGATAATCCTCGGCTGGCCAGAATTTGGTAAGCGGTTCAAGCGTAGTGACCACCGGTGCCCGCCATGCCTTGCTTGTCTCCACACGCTGGATCATGGCTTCAGCAATCTTTTTCTGTTCTTCGTTGGCATAGAAAATTGCCGAGCGGTAGGAGGTGCCAATATCATTGCCCTGACGGTTCAATTGGGTGGGATTGTGCATGCGGAAGAAGAAATCCAGCAGATGGTTAAAGTCGGTTAGGGCAGGATCATACGTGATTTGCAGGGCTTCAGCATGCCCGGGGTGGTTCTGGTAAGTTGGGTTTTCGTTCTTACCGCCTGTATAACCAGCTTCGGTATCCAAAACGCCAGGGAGTTTACGGAAAAGTTCTTCCATACCCCAGAAGCAGCCCCCAGCCAAAACAATTGTCTCAGTCATAATAACCCTTTCCAATTTTGTGCCTTGCCGAGGAAGCTTATGAAGCTTCTGCAAGCACTGTGCCTTAAGTTTTGGTTTGAGTATACTATTCTCATGGATACCAAACAAAACCCAAACCTTAGCCGAGAACAAAAAGCCGTTCTGTTTAATAAAGCAACCGAGCAGCCGTTTAGCGGTGTGTACCTAAATCATCATGCTGATGGCACTTACACCTGCGCCAACTGCGGCGCTAAGCTCTTTGAAAGCGACCGCAAATTTGAGTCGCACTGTGGTTGGCCGAGCTTTGACCTGGCAATTGAAGGTGCCGTCAGATTTATTGACGATAACTCGCACTTCATGCACCGGGTGGAAGTGGTTTGCGCCAATTGTGGTGGGCACCTGGGGCATATCTTCCCCGATGGTCCACGAGAAACCACTGGGCAGCGCTACTGCATCAATTCGCTCTCGCTGGGCTTTGAAGAAAAGGACAAACCTCAATCTTAACGAACGCAAAGAGCTGACCTGAATAAGTCGTCGAAAATTGGATTATGACCTTTGTTTTGAGCAATGAACGAAGGTGTAATAATTGCGGAAGAGAACTTACATAAGCCGCACTAAACAGGGCAATAGTTTACTTATTTTGTTTCTTCTCTATATGAATTTCCCAGATACGCATCTGAAGCTGCACTTCTTCTTCTGTCCATACATGACTTACATTGGCAGCATGACGCCTTACGTCGACCCAGGTACGGTTTATTACATTTGGCCAATCATCAGGGTTTTCAGAATATGGATCTCCCATGTGCCAATACTTGCGGTCCTGAAAGTAGAGGTATTTATTTCTGTATTCTCCAAAAGGTTCAACAACGCCATATTGTTCGATTAGGCCTATAAGTTTTTCGTGGTATTCGGGGGGACACATGGATTTTCTTGTGTATTCATGTGGATATGTTCGGGCGTAAGTCCAGGCAAATTTCCACTTGGCCACATTAATTATTTCTGCAAGTAAATCTGTTTCATCTTGGGTAAGATTGGTGAGCTTTAAGAGCAGATAAAGACGATTTTCCGCATCCAGTTTCAGTTCATTTGAGTAATCATCCCAGGTTTTAGGATTTTTAACTTTGGGGATATAAAACTGATCTAATTCAGGAAAAGAATGGTTTCCTTCAGCTTTGATTATCTTAATTGTGTTACCCAGGGTAATTATCCAAGCACCATAAGTGTAATCTTTTCGTTCGAAAACCATTGACCCGCCTAAGCGTTCGACCATTGAACGAACAAGACTATAAGCTAATTCAGCCATTATCCCTCCATATTAGCGATAAGCAGTTATTCGCAAATTTTCTACATCCAACCCATTGACCCAAAGATCACCAAACCCAGAATATCCACCCCGAAGATGATGCCAAGGGTGAGAAATTGGCTGCGGCGTTTTTCCATATCGTGCACAAAGAAGGCCATGCTGAAGAAGGGCAAGTAACCAATCAGCCAAATCAACCAGGGGGCTTGAATGCTCCACCAGGGATACTCCCAGGTTAGAAGGCCACTGTAGTTGAGGAAGCATTCAATCAACACCGCGACCGTGGTAAAAAGAAGAGCATAAAACACCCGATTATTAATGCCGAGAATTTTCATTTTCTTATCCTGCGGCAGCGCCAGGCAGCAAGCGATACCCAGAATAGCAAACATGAATGAAATTTCGATGTTATAGCCAATCAGCAGCAACAAAGAAGTGTTGCCAACACCGGGCGGTGTGCCCCAAACTGGTGCAAAACCAGTTGCGTGGAAAACGATGCTGTTCCAAATCTCATTGAACAGATCCATCCCCCAGAGCGCGGCTGCACCCAACACAATGTTGTAGTGCTTTTCGTTAAGCTCCTTGTAATAAATATAAAAAACGACCAAAAAAAGGGGAACGACGTACCACTGCAGTGTCTGTTGGGGATCCCTAAGGATTTCGAGCGCAGCTTTTGAATAATCTGACATTTTCTTCCTCCTGTGTTGGTTGTCAGGCTGAATCAATGATTTCAAAGTCTATAAGCATTGTATGCCCGAAACTTGCTTGTGAGCAGAAAATTCAACATTTTAGTTGAACCAATGCGACCGATTGACCCATTAAAGAGGTGGGTCTATAATCAATTTGCCGCCCTGAGCATCTAGGGTTCCGCTGGCAAATCAGGCCTGGACCAAGCGTTGCAAAAGCGATCGCGCGTAGCACCGAATCGGATAAAAACCGGGAGGGGTTAGGTAGGCACTCAGTTCAACATGCCTGCAAACCAAGGAGTGCTACAATGTCCAATTCACCTCGCACAAAAGCTATCTTACAAGCCCTGCTTGTAACCCTGCTGTGGTCAAGTTCCTGGGTCCTCATTAAGCAGAACATCCAAGACATTCCACCACTAACCTTCGCGGGGCTGCGTTATACATTGGCATTTGTGCTGCTAATTCCTTCTCTGATTAAGAAAAAAGACGAACTTAGATCCCTCAAGAAAGCGGATTATGCTTCCCTATTCATTCTGGGCTTGGTTTACTATGCCATGACACAAGGCGGGCAATTTCTAACCCTAAAACACCTGGACGCAATCAGCTTTAGCCTGATGTTAAATTTTAGCGCGGTAATCGTTGCTGTGTTTGCACTCATACGTGGCAAAGAATCCCCTATGGCCACGCAGTGGCTGGGTATGGGCATTTTTTTGGCCGGATCGCTCCTTTTCTTTTTACCGCAAGGGCAGGTGCAAGGCAGTCTGCTTGGGTACGCCCTGGCCCTCTTCACCGTGCTTGCCAATGCTGTATCGGCCATAATGGGTAGGGAGGCAAACCGCAGCAGCAGAATTTCAACAATTGTTATCACTGCAGTAAGCATGGGCGTAGGCGGCATTATCATGCTGGTTCTGGGTTTGATTTTTCAGGGTTTACCCTCGATTAGTCTGAACGCGTGGCTGGCTATCCTTTGGCTGGCAGCTGTCAACACGGCTTTTGCCTTTTGGTTGTGGAATAAAAGTCTGCAGGTTTTGACGGCCGTTGAATCAAGCGTTATCAACAATACAATGATGGTGCAGATAGCCATCCTGGCCTGGGTATTTTTGGGTGAGCAAGTGACCCCACTGGGTATTGTTGGTTTAGCCCTGGCAACACTTGGAATCTTATTTGTAAATATTAAGCCCAGGATCAAGCTCTAAAGGCTAAAATGCATTTAACGGATATCCGTGTTAAGGATACGCTAAGCTGAAAACTGCCATCCTCAATTAAATAAAAACACCCCTAGCCTTATTCAAAAAAGTTAGGGGCGTTTTGTAAAGAGATTTACTTTTTGCTGAGCATGTTCTTGACGAAGCCGGCCAGTAAGGTTACAACCGCGCCGCCGACGCCGCCGCCAACCAGATTGCCAAGCAAGGCAACGATATCAGTGCTGCCACTGGCTATGTTGAGCAAACCAGTCAATTGGCCGCCTGCCAAACCGCCAACCAGACCAGCAAGCGTGTTGCCAAGGGGGCCAAGGCTGAACTTCTTGAGCATGGAGGCGATTGCGCTTCCACCTCCGAGGCCGCCAAGCAGTTGAATAAGAATGGGTAAAACTGTTTCCATGATAACTCCTTTGAATAAGAAACTTAAAGTTGATTACTTTAGATTATACGCCCCAGTTCAAGGGGGTTATAAATTGTGTGAGGTTGTAGACTCAGGCTGCTTTTGAATCTTTTTTAGAAAAACGGCTTCCAGAACGTTAAAATCATGCCCGATCAAAGCCCAATACTCATACGGCCTATTAAACTTACAGCCTTAATAAGACGCCTGGTGTTGAGCGGTCAGAATTGACTTGGGCAGATTATGGGCGAGAAAACCTCAACTAACAGCTTTTGTAAGCAGCGCGATAATCTGATGCTCAATTGAAGCAGTTAAAGATTTAATCGCGTAAGCCACCGGCCAAAAATCGCCATCATCGAGCCTGGCGGAGTCATTAAACCCAAGAGTTGAATACCTGGTTTTGAACTTGCCACTTCCCTGGAAAAAACAGACAACCTTACCATCCTTGGCATAAGCAGGCATCCCGTACCAGAGTTTAGCTGAAAGTTCAGGGGCATTGGTTTGAATGAGTTCATGCAGCCGGCTGGCAATGGTTCGGTCAGGTTCTGGCATTTCAGCAATTTTTGCCAAAACCTCCTGTAGAGGGCTTGCTTTGTGTTTTCCATCCACCGAAGATTTAATCTCCTGGAGGCGTTCCTGCATGGCTGCGCGCTCCTCTTCTGAAAAGCCCCCGCTCTTTTCAGTCTGCGTGCTCTTGGCAGCAACAGATTTATCTAATTTTTTAATTTGATTGTGTTTGGAAGTAGCCATCAACATTCCTCCAATTCTGTGATACTTGAACAAATTTTTGTTTTTAGTAAACAGACATTGATATCCGCGATCTAAATGCCTGTAAATTTTAACAAGCACACTTCACAATCATTAAATACTTGTATAACCGCAAGATTGGGCCTATTAAATCCTTTCAGGGACAGATCATTTTTATCGAGATTGAAAGCGCATAAGAACACTATTTGCGCGACTACAGATTTGGTTACAAACTTTAAATTTTGGGATTACTTAGTCAAGGTTTTAATTTAGAGACAGGCAATAATCGTTGCTATTGATCCTTGATATTCATTGCAAAAATCTTCTGGGACCTTGTGAAGACCTTTGTAATAGATGCTCTGATTTGTTACCCATTGGCAATAATTTGCTAAAAGAAGAGATGCTTTTCGGTGGGATTCCATTTGTCAGGAACAAATAATCAACAATATATTCCCCTTCCACCCCTGAAGAAAGCGTTCTTGGGCTGCTATCCAAAGCCAAAGGATCGCGAATGTAAAACTGGTTGCCAATGTGCCCAATGATGACCACTGAATGATGATTTTCATCCTGCCCAGCCCAATGCACGCGGGCGTGGATGGGGCGTCTAAGCTGCAACTCATGGTCAATCAGGGCGGCGTTGGCCTCATCCAAACAATTGGGGTTTTGGCAGGCGTTATAGACCCGCGGCGAACCATAAACCCCGGATGGAGCATCGGGAAGGTCCAGGTAATCTGGCCAGTAGATGTAGCAGCCCGATTTATAAAGACTGAATACACCAGGGGGCTGCTTGAGGCTTTCATTCAAACTGACGGGGTCTGTGAAACCGGCTTGGTAATAGTTGTAAATCATGGCGTAAGCCGCCACGGTGCAACCCATATCGTAGAGGGTAAAAGCACAATTACCGTAGCCCATGTAAATCTGGCCGTTTGGGTCTAGCGCGCGCTGTGAGTAAAAAGGCACGGAAAGAAAGCTTTGGGTGGCGGGGATGCCGTCTAAATTCGTGGAAGGCGCAGGTGTGCCCACTTCTGTAAGCGCGCGGGTTTTGGGCATGGGAGTGATGGGCCCAGAACTGACCCAAACCTGAACGCAAAATTGACCGGCAGGGAAATTTGTTTCAGTAAGCAAAATGCAGTTGCCAATGCGGACATCCAGGCCGCGTTCCATTTCAGGGTTGTAATACTGGATTTCCATCAAAAAATCATTATCAATAAAGCTGACATATTGCCAGCCAAAGGAACGCATGCGATCCAGGTAATAAAAAGCAAATAGCTCAGCCGAAGGTTTTGCCTGAAAAGCGCTTGAAAGGTAGGCAATACCCGGTGTGGAGACTGTTTTAGCGTTGCCGTCAGTGATGAATTCGATGGTCAGAGGCCAGGCGGGATTGCTCCAATCCAAACCATCAAAGAAAAGGTCTGAAATTGACGAAGGATTTTGCGCCTGAAGGCCAGAGGTTTCAGAGTCTGGGCGTAGGCTAAACGCGGAGACAGGAAGAACGGATACTCCAACGAGCAGCGCCAGACTGAGAATTGTGAGCAACGCTTTCTTCCTCGTCAAAGGGTTCCCTTCTTTTTTACAAAGTAATTTTTGCCAAAAAAATGCAAAACGGCAGGGCACAAAAGCCCTGCCGTCTATTATATGCGCTTGAGAACAAACTCTGCCCAACCGCCCGAACAGAGTGCTAGAGGCGGAATTAGCCCTCCTCTCCGAAATCAGCGCGAAAGGCTTCAGCTAAGTTCTGGGGCCACAGGTTTACAGCTTCCAGGCGGCCAAAGAAGAAACGCAGCACAGGGGGCTGTTCTGCAAAGCGCAGTCCGCCAATCAGATCGCGATGGGCAAAAAGCCACTTAAGACGGTCGACTGTGTATTCGATATGCGAGATTGTATAAACCCGCCGTGGGAATGCCAGGCGCACCAGTTCCATGTCAGCCAAAACGTCGGTGCCATCCGGGGCAGGGTCGGTTGAAAGCGTTCCGCGTTCCATCCCGCGCACCCCGGAAATTAGAAAGAGCGCGGCAGCCAGAGCACCGGCTGGATAGTGTTGCTGAGGTACGTGGGGAAGGAACTGTTTTGCATCCAGGTGGCAAGCCAGGCCACCGGCTGGTGTGACCACCGGCACGCCTTCTTCCACCAGGCGCTTGACAAAATAGGCAATGAAATCAGCTGAACTGCTGGCAACCGATTGAGCAGTCATTTCGCGCAGGCCGACCGCCATGGCCTCAATTTCCTTGGTGGACATGCCACCGTAAGTAGCAAAACCCTCGTAGACTGGAAGCCAGGGCAGGATGCGGTTGTGGAGTTCCTGATGATTGGTGGCAATAAGACCGCCGCGGACGGAGGCACTTTTGCGGCCGGACATGTAGAAGATATCGACGAGACCCGTCATCTCGTGGATGATTTCAGAAATGCTTCTTGCGGAAAATTCGGGTTCACGCTGCTGGATAAAGTAGGCATTCTCAGAGATCAGGCTGCCATCCAACACCAGAGGGATGCCAAATGAAGCAGCCAGGGCATGAACCTCGCGCAGGTTTTGCAGCGAGAACGGTTGGCCTCCGATGAGATTGGTGGTGGCTTCCATGCGAATGTAGGCAACCCGCTCGCGCCCATTTTGTTCAATCGCGGCTCTCAACCTGACAAGATCCATATTGCCTTTGAAGGGAGTGGTGCTCTGGGTTTGGAGAGCGCCATCCCCAAAGAGCTCGAGCACTTTTCCACCGGCCAGGTCGATATGGGCTTTTGAGGTGGTGAAGTGGTAATTCATCAGCACCAGGCTACCTGGTGTGACAAAGGTCTTGGCAAGCAGGTGCTCCGCAGCGCGGCCCTGGTGGACTGGCATGAGGAATTGGAAACCGAGCACATCGCGAACGGCATCGGCAAGGCGATAGAAGCTCTCAGAGCCGGCGTAAGCGTCATCAGCAATCATCATGGCGGAGAGCTGACGGTCGCTCATGGCATTGGTGCCGCTATCGGTGAGCATATCCAGGAAGATATCCCGCGTGCGCAGAAGGAAGGTGTTGAAGCCGGCGTCGGTGATGGCCTGCTGGCGTTGTGTGAGGGAGGGTAAGGAAATTTCCTGCACGATTTTAATTTTGTGCATTTCAATTGGTAAAAGTTTTCCGGAAGATAAGCGAATATTCATGATGTTCCTTTAGTGATTGGGAAAAAAATGGAAAAAGGGATCGCGCGCCAGACCCTAAGGCTTGCGGAGGATTCAAAAGGTAGGGGTCATCACCGGCTCGATCCAGCCGGAAATGCCCCTAAACGTAATAATAGGTGTAGGAGGGTTTATTGATGAAAGCGTGGGCAGCAAGCGAGTGATTTGCCATTCGCGTTAGTTTATCATGAATTTGGAGGGTTACTGACCTGAATTCTGGACTTATCCTGACGAACATGATTTTATGGATTGACCCATTCAGCTGGGACCGGTGGGGATTTGTGAGTTTGCAAAAAGCATTTATAGCTGTTCGTAGATGCTTGCCAATAGGGGATTGAGCAAACATTCCAGGTAGTGTTGTTGGGTTGGTTTACCCCAAACGGCCTGTTTGTATAGGTTTTGCATCATCCTGGATGGTGAAAACACGTTCCCACTCACGTATAATTCTGGCCAATCAAATTGGAAAACCTGAGGAACACCATGAGCAAAAAATCCCACTCCCAATCCCATACCACCAGTGCACGTTCTGGCAAAGCCCCGGACAAAAAGCGAGCAGCCAAAAAAATCCAAAAATCATTACCGTTATGGTTTTGGGTCCTGGTTGGGGTGCTGATCCTGGGCGCTGCATGGTGGCTGAGCCGACCAAAAAGTGAGGCGACCAGTGCGGGCTTGGCAAGGGAAGTGAACGTTCATGAAGCAGCAAAACTGCGCGATGAAGGGGCATTTATCTTGGATGTGCGCGAAGTGAGCGAGTGGACCGCGGGGCACATCCCCGAAGCCACGCTTATTCCGCTGGGGGAACTTGAAAGCCGGTTGGTTGAAGTGCCAAAGGATGTTGAGGTTGTGGTGGTGTGCCGCTCGGGCAATCGCAGTGCAGAGGGGCGGGACATCCTACTGAGAGCCGGTTATGAAAGCGTTACGAGTATGGGCGGCGGCATGAA
>CAYMNM010000074.1:9240-10589 GCA_964391795.1 uncultured Anaerolineaceae bacterium
GAACCGACCGCCCCCGGGATGAAGCCTCCAACAGCTCCAAAGGCGGCCCCGGCAGCGGCACCTTCCAGGAATTGTTGAAATGCGGATGCTTCGTTTAAGTAAGCTGATTCGCGAAGCATCACAATCATCCCAGATTGCATCCCGAGGACGGAGCGGACTCCGATGGTGAGGCTTATGGAGACCGCCCCAACGAGCGCGCCAGCCACAACGCCAAAGGGGATGGCCAGCCAGGGGCTGATTTTGAGGCGCTGATGCAAGCGAGCGGCCAGAACGAGGCCATAAACGGTAACCACGGTTTGAATGAGGCAGGTGAGGATGGCGATTGGCCAACGCCAGAAATTGGCACCCATCTGTGGCCAAAGGGTGAAAAGCCAGCCGAGGTTAATGGCGGTAGCGATGAGCAAGCCGAATATGGCTGCCGCTCTGAGCTCACTGCGATTGGTATGCGTGTTGTCCATAGGCTGAGTAATTACTCCGCTTAGTTGGTTTTTTTAAGCGCCTATTAAATCATTTTACCCGGCTTTGTTCACCAAGGTGTAGGAACAAATGCCTATCGCCTAGCAAACACTGAAACAAGATGAGGCATCAAGAGAGGACACTCTAAAACTGTAAAGGTTGAAATCTGTGGAGAATCATTAATCAAATGAAGAAAAATCGACCTGACAAGCATGCTGAAAATGCGTAGCTTTTTCATGAAGTGAGGTTGGATTTCTCAATTATCGGTAAGGGTCTTTTTTATAAGTGTTGTGGCATCGCGGATCATTACACGTTGGAACCTCCAGCAAATGCACAAAAACAGGGTAAATTTACACAAACTTGGATTCCCTGGACAGTGAAAACAAGGTTATTGAAGCTATGCCACAAGTGACTGATAGGTCAGATGGATGAGCGAGGATCTTACGTTGAGGACTTTTTGAACGGCATCAACCAACCCAAAATTACAGGAGTTTGATGACCAGCGTTGATCGAATCCAATCTGGTAGGCAAAACGTGAGTCTAGGGTCACGGTTTTTGCGCCTAGCCTTAAAAAATTCGTTCAATTCGCTTGACGCGGTTGAAAGTGCTCCTATAATCTAGTTGATAGTGTTTATTGGTTGTTCAGAAAAGGAGATCCCTATGACTTTTTCAAGAATGCCCCGCTATGACATTCGCAACGACGGCGTTGGACCTTACGCGGTCTTTTATTGTGATAGCTGCGATCGAGAGTTCCGCTCTCAACCAGATGTAATTTCAACAGTCAAACAGGACCTGGGTAAGGCAGCGCTGGGTGGATTCCTGCGCAAGGTTCCGCTGGTGGGAAGCGCGATTTCCGAAAATGTGTTGGGAGAAGACCCACGCTACAGCTACAA
>CAYMNM010000075.1:0-10506 GCA_964391795.1 uncultured Anaerolineaceae bacterium
GTTTTGACACAGCAATAGTTTCCTCCCTTGTTCCGATTAATGAACTTTTTCTTGCAATTTGCGCTGTAAAAGCAACACCGATGATCATATTAGATGCCTGTTATAGCGGTTCAGCAATTTCCCAAATGAAAAAAACGCTTGATTCAATGGCTGCTAACCTTCAGAAGGAACACGCAAGTGCCTATGGTATTTTTTCTTCATGTCGCACAAATGAAACAAGTTACGATTTAACTAATTCAGGATTGTTTAGCAATATTTTGCAGAAAATTAGCTCAATTGGTAAGAAGAATGTAAAGTCTCCTAATCTATCACTATTAGATATATTTGAAGATCTAAGGCTTGAATTAGAGCAGAGCGCTTACGATATGAACCCACTGTTAATGCTTGGTGATACTTTCCCTGTATTTCCATGGGTGAAAAATGTTGCTTTTAAACCATTAGAAGAAACTTTAATACCTTCCTATGTCAACGTATTACGATATCTTTGGAATAATGGAGACCCACAAGTAAGAACTACCTTAGAAATTAACCACGCCCTTCGAACTGGTGGTTATGGAAATAATCGAAAACTCATGCTTGAACCTTGGAAATTGTTGACAACGTATAATGGAGAACGAACCAGAATGTTAACTCCAAGAGGGATTGCTTTTATGAAAGGAGAAATTGCCGTTCCTAAAACTATC
This sequence comes from uncultured Anaerolineaceae bacterium, assembly GCA_964391795.1. Taxonomy (GTDB): domain Bacteria; phylum Chloroflexota; class Anaerolineae; order Anaerolineales; family Anaerolineaceae; genus Mesolinea. The sequence goes on from CAYMNM010000075.1 coordinate 684, forward strand.
GTTAAGGACGATCATACTGAAACATGGAAGCCTTTAGAAGGTACACCAAATGTTTCCATTTCAGAATTTCCTGACAATGGTACTTTGTTTTGCTCTTAGTCTTCTTGAGAGACTTTTTTGTAGCAAAGACACAATCTTGATCTATATATTTCCAAAATTAAACGCCAAATCTAAATTAATTAAGCCACGCAAAACGGCGAAACAGAAACAACCAAAAAGCGCATCGATAAAGCGGGCGCTTTTCTCTCTATCCAAGCCCTCAAGCAAGCCATCCCCAAGATAAACCGCGCTCATGGCCGGGCTTTGGAACGCCTCCCGGTAAACAATCTGGTCCCCCGCTTGCAGCGCGCTGAAGCTCATTTTATGGATGCGGATGCCAGGGTCCTGCTCAATCTCGGGTGTGATTACCCCCATGCCCCCAAAAAAGCCCGGCACCAGCCCAGGATTTGGTTCAATTACCCCTCGCTGCCGGTAGACCGCGCCTTCTTCAGCGCTAAGCGGTTCAAAGATCGCGTCCAATGCCTTTTCCGGGTCGAAGGCTAAGTTTCCATCACAACAACCAGCCCCAGCCAAGAGCACCCGCGGCGCGGGCACTAAAACGCCGTTCACTTTTACCTCGGGCGGGGCCATGGTCTCCCCTTGTTTTGAAGGTTCAGCAGCCATAACTTTGAAGATCAACGCTTCCGCACCATGGGGCTGAATCTCGACCTTGAGCCTGTGGCCATCACAGCGCAAATCCGCCGTTTGGCTTTGCTCCGCCAGGTTTTCAAGCTTTAGCGTGTAAATAATCTCCTCCCCCACCGTTGCGGTCCGTCCCTCCGGATGTGAACAATCAAGCTCAACACGCAAGTCATTGAGACCTTTCATCCGCCGCAGTGTCTGGGCTGACACTGATTCAACCTCATCCAGCGGCCTGAGGATGCAAAAAGCCGTATTTTTCGGATTAAAAAGGTAATTGCGCCCATGCATGTCAGTATCCAGAGGCGCGAATAAAATGCCCGAATCTACGCGGTTCAAAGCCCCGCCAGGATAGATGTTGTCGTGCCGGGCCTCGTAATCGTAGCTGCTGGGCGCGCCGTTGGTTGAACAGTGATAAAGGATGCCCTCCCCCGCGTAAAGCAGGGTATGCCCATTGCCTTCATAAACGTAGACCACCACATCCCCAGGCTGCAGGCATTGCTTGAATTCAGCGAGCACCCGGGTTTTATCCCGCTCGCTTTCACCCCCGCTGACGACGTAATGAAAGCGCCTGATGCGCTCCAAATTCATCATATCCTTGGTCAGGTCCGCTCCCAGGCAGTAGCCGAAGGCTTGATAAAAAACAGCAAACACAAACGAGGAGCAATCCAAAAAGAGGGTGTGCTGGGCAGTCGCCTCTTCTGGCTGGGCAAATTTCTGCCGGCGCGGCGTAACCCGCCAAACGCGGTCCATGCTCAACTGGTCATACTGAACCCAGCCACCCCGGTCGTAAAAAGCCTTGGCAACTGCCCTCAGTGCTTCCAGTTTTACGGTTGCATCGCTTGCTTTTTCCCGCATTTCTTCTGCCCGTTTGCCATTTACGGAAATCATAAACTCAAACCTCTTCCGCAGAGCCAGGCAAACCCCAAGTCGCGCTGCCCTCATGGTAACGGACCCTCACCTTGTGCGAGCCAAACGCGTGCATCAAATGTTCGTAGAGCAAATAGAACGAGACGACGTCCCCTACCTGATAATTTTGGCTGCAGGCATCCAAATCAAGAACGAGATGGTCGCTGCTGCCGCCCAGAACCTCCACCTGCGGGTCTACCGGGGTGAGTTTCTTAAGGTCCCCCAAGTCGGCAGTGCCCAGTGCGGCAATCCCGCGCTTGCGCATGCCCCTGTCAACAAATGTCACCTTCTCTCCAGCCCAATTCAGGCTGGAGACGCCAAAGGGCAGAGAGGGTTTTTCTGCCACCTCAACCAGCTGGGCTCTGAGAACAAAGGTATCCTCTTTCATATTGGGGACCACGACGTCCCTGTTCAGGCGGATGGTGCGCGGGTTGGCAATCACCCCGCCAATGCGCAGGTGGTTGACCCCTGCGGGCAGCTTGCCCTCAAGCAAGGGGATCAGGCTTGTGGAACTGCCGCCGGAAATTATTTCAAGCTTGCGCCCAATTTTCCGTTCAATCTCCCCGGCAGCCTTCACTAAAACGGTCAGGTTTTCGCGGGTGGGCAGGATGGACCCAAAACAGGTAAAGGTTGCGCCTACGCCTGCCAAATGCAATCCATCCAGTTCATTTTCCGTCATTAAAGCAAAGTCAAGCAATTCACGCGCGCTCGTCACCCCCTCACGCAGGTCACCCACATCCAGCATCAGAATCACCTGATGGACTTTACCCTGGCGTTTTGCCTCCGCGTCCAGCGCTTTCAGAGTCTGCTGCTCTGAATTGAGGCTCATGTCGCACCAGCGGATGACCTCAGCGATCTCGCTCAGCATGGGCAGCCGCAAGAGCATGGTACTTGCCTGAGGTAGTTCTTCTTTAACAGCACGCAAGTGGGTCGGCCTGGATGAAGCAATCTGGGCGCATCCGCCTTCGTAATAAGCCCGGGCAATCTTCACGTCCCCGTCAGAGACCTTGACGACGCCTGCCACCCTAAGCCCATGTGCGGCACAGAGATCCGTCACAACGCGCGCGTTGTGACGGACATTATCAAGTGCTACTTCCAATAAAGGATAGCTGATCAAAGTTTGACAAAATTCGTGGATTTCGTGGTGGTTGCCGGCGGGGCTGGGTCCAGATTTCTGCCCGTGATCCCAAGAATATCCTCGGGCTTGATCCAAGGTATGTCCTGGATGCCGCTGGTTTCTTCGTGGGTCAGGTAGCCCTTGTAGCAGGTAAGGCTGCGCCGCCAGAACCCATCGCGCACGCAGGTTTCGGCAACCCCATCGTTGAGAATGCTCTGAATGAAGGGCAGCATTTCACCCGCATAGGATACGCTTGTGGAATGGGCAACCGCGCCCGGAATATTACTGACGCAGTAATGCACAACCCCATTCACCACATAGCGCGGGTTGTCATGGTGGGTTTCGTGGCTGGACTCAATAGCACCGGGGTCATCGTTAGAGATATCCACCAGCACGCTGCCGGGCTCCATCAGTTTGAGCATTTCTTTGGTAATCAAAAAATCCGTGCGCTGCTTGGGCCATTTGACACAGTTGATTACCATGTCGGTCTGGGGCAATACGGAGGCAATGGTTTCTTTGCTGCAGAACATGGTGTTGATTTTGCCCTGGTATTGGTTTGAAAGCATCCTCAGCACACCCACGTTGATATCCATAACGGTAACATTCGCGCCCAGGGCATACACCACGCTCAGGGCTCCCTGCCCCACGGTCCCCCCGCCCATGATCACAACGTTCATACCCGGGGCGCCGGCAAAGCCGCCCACATATTTACCCTTGCCACCATTGATGGTGAGCATGGATTCCAAGCCAAACAGCGCGCCTTGCTTGCCAGCCGCCTCACAGTTGGGTGAACCGTAACGATGGCAATCTTCCGCGGTAAAGGCAATACAGCCGCTTTGGAGCAGCGCGGCCACTTCCTCGGGATGGCCGGCGGGATGAATGCAACCGAGCACAATCTGATCTTTTCGGATGAGCGGCCACTCGACTGGGGCAAATTCTTTCACTTTAGCCACCATGTCGCTTCTGGCGTACATCTCCTCAGCGGTCATCACAACTTCCGCGCCCGCCGCGGCATACTTTTCATCGCTGAATCCTGAGCCCTTGCCGCAGTCGTGCTCTGCCAGCACCTTGTGCCCGTCAGCCACAATGCTCATGACCTCCATGGGGGTGCAGATTACACGATTTTCACCTTCTTTGATGTCTTTCAATATTCCGAATATCATCTTTTCCTCTTGCTTTCGCTCAACATTCATCGGTATCAGCGCCTACGCATCGCACGCAGGCAACAGAATGGCCTTTTTCGATCTCAATTAATTCCGGCTTTATTTTACAGGCTTCCCGCGCGTAGCGGCAACGGGTACGGAACCGGCATCCGGAAGGCGGGTTCACCGGGCTGGGTATGTCCCCTTCCAAAAGGATACGCTCGCGGGTGCTTTTACCGATAATGGGAATAGCAGAAAGCAGCGCCTGGGTATATGGATGCAGTGGATTTTTGAAAATATCCTCAACAGAGCCAATCTCAACCAGTTGACCAAGGTACATGATCATCACCCTGTCGCAAATATGCTCGACAACCGAAAGGTCATGGCTGATGAATAGATACGTCAGGTCCAGCCGATCCTGAAATTCTTCCAATAAATTCAGCACCTGCGCCCGTACGGAAACATCCAGTGCTGAGACCGGCTCATCACAAAAGAGTAGCTTGGGGTTGGTTGCCAGCGCCCGGGCAATCACAATCCGCTGCCGCTGGCCACCAGAAAACTCATGGGGATACCTGCTTGCGTAGGAAGGGTCCAGCCCAACCAGGGCTATCAGTTCAGCAACCCGCTTTTCTCTTTCGGCCTTATCTTTAATCAGGCCGGTGATGATGAGGGGCTCGGCGATTGTGTCGCCTACTTTCATCCTGGGGTGCAGAGAACTATAAGGGTCCTGGAAGACAATCTGCATGTTGCGCCGGATGGCCCGCAGCTGACGTTTGTTTAAGCCCAAGACATCCTGATCATCGTATTCAATTGTGCCTTTGGTAGGCTCGATCAGCCTTAAGAGCGTGCGTACCAATGTGCTTTTTCCACACCCAGACTCGCCAACAACCCCCAGCGTTTCGCATTCATAGACGTCAAAACTCACATCATCCACAGCCTGAACGTAGCGTTGCTTCTCGAAGAACCATTTCTTTACCGGGAACCACTTGGTAAGATTGCGCACCCGCAGGATTATTTTTCTATCTTCCATCAGCGCATCCTTGGTTTTCAGTATAGCGGAAGCAGCGGACTCTGCGTTTTCCGCCGTCCAGTACAGTTATGCCGGGCTTTTCCAACCGGCAACGTTCTATAACCAGATCACATCTTGGGGCAAATACGCATCCCGACGGGAATTTACCCGCAGGCGGAACCGTGCCGGGAATGATATGCAACTTTTCATCCCGATGATCAAACCTGGGCAGGGATGCCAACAAACCGCAGGTGTAAGGGTGCAGCGGTTGGCTGAAAAGCGTGTCTACGGGGGCTTCCTCCATCACTTCACCGCAATAGAGCACAAGCACGCGTTGGCACATCTCGCTCACCACGCTCAGATCATGCGTGATAAAGGCGATGGCCGTTCCCAAATCATCCTTGAGCTTACGCATCAGGTCCAAAACCTGGGCCTGGATGGTCACATCCAGCGCTGTGGTGGGCTCATCAGCAATCAGCAGTTTTGGCCGGCAGGCCAAAGCCATGGCAATCATCACCCGCTGACGCATGCCCCCAGAAAGCTGATAGGGGAATTCACGAATGCGCTTCTCAGGAAGGGCCACGCTCACCTTTCTGAGCGCTTCAATGGCCTGCACGCGTGCTTCGCTTGCTGAAAGACCCTGATGCAGGCGGAATACTTCTTCGATTTGGTTGCCAATCGTGTAGACCGGGTTCAGCGAAGTCATCGGCTCCTGGAAGATCATCGAGATTTTGTTGCCTCGAATCTGCCGGACCTCACTCATTTCCATCTCAAGAATATTCCGGCCCTCAAAGTCGATTTGGCCGCTAACCCTTGCGGGGGGTGAACTCAAAAGGCGCATGATGGAAAGGGCGGTGATGCTCTTGCCGCAGCCAGATTCACCAACAATGCCAAGCGTTTCGCCCGCCAGTATCTTAAAATTAATGCCGTTCAGAATTTTCAGTTTTCGTCGGAAAACCGTGTCAAATTCGACATCCAGGTTCTTTACGTTAATGATCGTTTCAGGCATCATTCCGGTCCCTTATTTCAGCTTCGGGTCAAGCACATCACGCAGACCGTCACCCATGATGCTGATGCTCATGACGGTGATGATGATGGCAATACCCGGGTAGATTACCATGAACGGAAAAGCGATGACAAAGTTTCTTCCGGCATTAAGTACGCCTCCCCAGGTGGCAATGGTAGGGGATACCCCAATGCCCAGAAAGCTGAGAGAAGCCTCCGTCAGGATGGCGCTGGCCATGCTGGAGGTGAAGCGGATAATCAGGGGCGACATGCACAGCGGCAAAATGTATTTGAAGATGATGCGCATGTCCGACGCCCCCATCGCCCTTGCGCTTTCTACATGTTCGCTTTCTTTGATCGAAAGCACCTGGCTTCTGACAATCCTGGCCACGCTGGGCGTTGATACGACTGCAATAGCTAAAATCACCTTGTCTACCCCAGAGCCCAAAACAGCGGCCAAGGTCATCGCCAGCATCATCTCGGGAAATGCTGAAACGCCCTCCAGCACCCGCATCACAATCATGTCTACACGCGGGTAATAACCCATCAACAAACCAATCAATATGCCAAATACAGCGGATACACCTGCCACCCCAAAGCCAACCAGCAGCGATATCCGGGTTCCATAGATCACCCGCGCATAGATATCCCGCCCGTACTGATCCGTTCCCATGGGGTGCGTTTCGCTGGGGTGTTGCTTTACTTCGTAAGGATTGATTTGAATTGGGTCGTACTCTGTCAGATACGGTGCCAGCAAAGCCACCGCCACCAAAGCGATCAAGACACCCCCGCCAATGATTATCCTGCCGTAACGGCGGATAAAAACGCTGGGCTTCATCCTCTCTTTCATAGCCATCTCAATTCAACTCGATCCTGGGGTCAAGCGCTTTATAGACCAGGTCCAGGATTATATTGATGACAACATAGATAATGGCTACAATCAGCACAACTGCCTGCACCTGGACGTAATCCCTTCGCATCAGCGAGTCGTAGGCAAGCTTACCCATCCCATTAATGTTAAATACGGTTTCGCTCACCGTGGCGCCGCCTAAGAGTGAAGCCACGTTAATCCCAATGTGGGTAACTACAGGCGCGAGCGCGTTCTTCAAGGCATGTTTGTAGAGAACTTTATTCTCTGCCAGGCCTTTCGCCCGGGCCGTGCGGACGTAGTCGTTATTCAGCACATCCAGCATGGTCGAGCGGGTGTAACGGGCGATCGAAGCCACGCTCTGAAAACCAAGCGCGAGCGATGGCAGCGTGACAAAACGCAAAGAGTTTAGCAAGCCACCCTGCGCGATTGTTCTGTAATTCATACTCGGCAGCCAGCCCAGTATGGCACCAATATAAAATGACAGCATGATGCCGGTCCAAAACACCGGAACAGAGAGGCCAAGCACAGAAATTGATACAAGCGAATAATCAAGAATAGAATTGCGTTTTACAGCACCAATAATTCCAATAGGCACGCCAACGATAATCGATATCAATATGCTGTAAATCATGATCAAAAGGGTCGGTTCAAACCTCGCGGCGATATTTTGAAAAACCGGCAGCCGATTGTAAAAGGAATTGCCCCAATTGCCTGAGATAATGTCTTTGATGTAATTTACGTATTGAACGCCCAGGGGCTCGTTCAACCCCATGGTTTCGCGCAGAAGCTCAACTGTTGCCATATCTGCGTCTTTGCCAAGGATCATCAAGGCAGGGTCACCTGGCAATACCCGCATCAAGAAAAAAACGATCGTTACAACAATGAGCAAAACGGGAAGCGCTGAAAGAATGCGTTTGGTGAAAAATTTAAGCAATATTTGCTCCTATACCAATGGCTTATAAAAAAATACGGACTTGCTTTTGCGTACAAGGGAGAGAATACCCTCCCTTTGGGCGTGAAAAGATCTATCCGTACTGGCGGGGAGGAGGGAGCAAATGCTCCCTCCAGCCTCGTTCAGAAACAAAATCATTTATTCTTTGAAGTAAGAATTCCACCAGTAGACGTTGATGCCTTGCCGGTCAGGCACAGTGCGGGTACTGTACCAGCATGGTGTACCAAACTCCACAGCGATGATGTATGGAACTTCATCGGCTACAGCCTGGGTGAATTCCTTGAAGGCTTCAATGCTCTCAGGGCTGGCAGAGGGAGTGCTGGCAAGTTTTGCCAGGGCAGCGCTTCGAGCTTCGCTTTCCCACCAGCCAGTCACATTGCCAGAAACATAACGGTCGCTGAGCATCGGATTTAAGGGTGGTTTTTGATTTTCGCGGGCGCAGATGTCAAAATCTGCTGTCGGGTCCACGTATTCCTGCTCGTACGTGGCCACATCGTGCACCTGCAGGTCGACGTTCACGCCAATTGCTTGCAGCATCTGTGAAGCAGGCAAAGAGAGTGTGTAGTAGGAATCGCTTTCAGCGGCAATCCAGGTAACGACTTCGCCATCGTAACCAGAAGCAGCCAGGTATTCCTTGGCTTTATCAAGGCTGAAGTTGCTGTTATCGCGCGGCAGGATGCCGTTGTAGTAAACACTCGTGTCAGGCACAATATTGGAATCCACCTTGTAGAATTCCGGCGGACGGCCAAAGACGTTGCGCAGTGCAAGCATATCCATGGCGGCCATTACTGCACGGCGGAAGTCAACATTTTGAACAATGCTGTCTTTGTTGTTCTCTGACAGATTGAACATGACGGTGGGTGACCAACCATTCCAGTTGATATCCACCCAGGCACCCGCGTCGAGCAGCTGCTGGTTCATATCCGAGACGGTGCCGGTTGTGTAGTCGAACTCGCCAGCAATCATGCCGGTTGTTCTGGCCATCGAATCAGAAGCCACTGTGATGAAGATCGAATCAAAATACCCCATCTTGGGAGCTGCTGGCCCTGTGCCGCCGCTCTCAAAGGGTACATAATCCTCAAAGCGAACAATCTCCAGGCTCACATCCCTGATCCAGGTGCCAAGTTTGTAGGGCCCTGTACCGATGATGTCAGCATCTTCCGTAATCAGGGTCTCAGCACCCATCTTATCCACGATTTCCTTGGGCATAATCTTGCAGCCGCCAGTCATGTCGCCCATGGTCAAAAGGGCAAGCGGGGCAAGTGCTTTCATCTTGTAGACAACCGTCATGTCATCTACCACTTCCGTGCTTTCGATGTATTCGCCAAAGTTCTTTTCCAGCTTTTCGGACCAGATCAAAGAGCGGGCAATAGAAGCAGCCACGTCGTTGGCATCCACCGTGTCACCGTTGTGGAATTTGACGCCTTCACGGACCTTGAAGGTCAGTGTGAGACCGTCATCTGACAGTTCGTAATTGCAGACGCTCGGCCAGATGCCGCCTTTTTCATCCAGTTGGACGGGTCCTTCATAAATATGGTACCCAGGGGTGTAGTTCTGGTTTGTGTAGAACTGGGCAGGGTCAAGAGAGTTCGTGGGCGCGCTGAAGTTCAACTTCATCGTTCCCCCGTACTTCTCCTCGTCAGCAGCGGGCTCTGCCGGGTAAGCGGGTTCCACCGGGGCGGCCGGTTCCGCTGGCGCAGCTGGTGCAGCTGGTTCTGCGGGAGCAGCCGGCGCAGCGGGCGCGGCTGGGCTTGCACAACCAGCTAAGAGAGCAACTACCATGACAAGGGTAAATAGGACTGTTTGGAATTTCTTCATCGTTTTTCCTCCTTCTAGCACTTAAGTTCTATGGGTTGGGTTGATGATTATTAATAATGGGACAATAATCAATAATACGATGTATAAAAATTTTACCCTAAGTTTTTTGTCTTGTGAACCCAATCACAGACGGTTGTTTACGATTTCTCGTTGAAAACTGCATATTTTTTACAACAAGTTCATTAAACAATCCCTTACTCACAGCTTTAATTGCCAAGCTTGAAATTATGCAGATGTTTTTTAGACGCCCGTAGCAACAGCATCTTTAGTTTTACAGTGGAATTGATTATTGCTTAATAAACCTCTCAAATTGCTGGGCGAT
>CAYMNM010000076.1:0-10413 GCA_964391795.1 uncultured Anaerolineaceae bacterium
GATAAGCAATCCCGCAAGAGGAACAGTGATGAAACGGCTGATGCCAAAAAGTTCTCCTGCCGCGGCAATACCCGCAAATTCGGCAATGGTCGTTCCGAGGTTGGCCAAGAGCAAACAGAACATGGCAAAGGTGGTCGTTTTGACGCCAAAACGTTCGCGAATAAGGTCTGCGGTGCCTTTGCCAGTGACCGCGCCCATGCGGGCAGCCATTTCCTGGATCACTAATTCTCCTATGGTGATAACGACGATCACCCATAGAAAACCATAGCCGTAACGGGAGCCAGCCATGGAGTAGGTGGCAATACCCGGGGCATCATTATCAGCGCTGGCAGTAATGAGACCCGGACCAATGATTGCAAAAAAAGTTGCGATTCTGGCAAGCCAAAGCGGAGTCTTGATTTTTCGATGCATGAAACCCCCTACCTTGCCGCGAAACGTGGTAATTTTTTCTTCCAGGCTGTTGGAAGAACAGTATCCAAAGCATCATCTACTGTCACAATCCCGAGCATTTTGTTTGTATCCGAGTCAACCACCGGGATTGCCATCAGATCATATTTTGCAACAAGGTATGCCGTTTCTTCCTGAGAAACGAGGGGATCGACGACCACGGGATCGTCATCAAACCACTTGGAAACCGGGGAACCAAGTGGGGCAGTAACCAGATCACGCAGGCTGACGACACCTTTGAGGCGTTCTTTTTCATCAAGGATGTATACGTAAAACATGAATTCATCTGCCAGAGCGTCTTCGTTGGATCTTAGGTAAGTGAGGGCAGCTTCAACTGTGTAATTATCAGGGATGTGGGCAAACTCGGTAGTCATGATGCCGCCTGCGCTATCCTCTGGGAAAGCCAACAATTGTCGAACGTCCTCTTCATCGTCATCTTCCATGAGGTTTAACAATTGCTCGCTTGACTTGTCGTCCATATCTCCGAGCAAGTCAGCCGCTTCATCAGGATCCATTTCCTCAAGAATATCCGCGGCACGTTCGGGATGTAAGTGTGAAAGAACGCTTAGTTGCACTTCAGTGGAAGCTTCTTCGAGCGTATCCGCCAGTTGTTCATCAGAAAAACCTTGTAACAGAGCCTTACTAGTGTGATGGTCAAGATCATCCAGGATGGCCGCGATATCAGCGGGAGGCATTTGTACCAGGCGGGATTGGGAAACGGAAAGCCGAAGCGGGTCATCATGCTCAATTGAGGCTACAGTTTCCCAAGGGATTACCTGAGTTTTGTCTTCTTTATTTACCAGACGAGCTAAGGCGCGATTGAGTTTTTCAAGGCCGAGGCGCCGAAAGAGGCCATTAGTGCTGGCATCCACTCCGGTTAATAAGAAAGCATCGCCTTTTCTTGCGATTTGTAAATCATTTACGCGGACCAGGCGTTTGCCTTCAGTGTCTACGATTTGTTGGTCCATAACCCGTTCATTGAGGTAGAGTTCATGACCTTTTGGGATAAAAGGACTGAGTTTGGTTTGGTCAACTTTGAGGGTAATGCTTGGCCAGAGGGTAGCAACCTGAGATAGATCAATAAAATCAGCTGATTCGATGTGATTCTTCAAGGACAATGCCGCCAAAGGAGGCATGTTCTTTTCTGTTCCATTGACCAGGATGTCTTTGACCTTGCCGACCTTGTGGCCGAACGCGTCCCATACTGGTTGGTTCATTAGCTGGCTTAAATAGATCATGCTGTACCTCACTCAGGTTACAGATTTGGAACTTGCGTTGGGATTTGCGAACGCAAGGGCAACCGCCAGCCCCTGCCCATGTTTGTTTACATGGAAGTGTGGGACTGGTAGATGCTATGCCCTCCAGGCTTTGCAGGGTCCTCTGAAGGACCCTCGGAGAGGTTCTCAATTCCAGTCAACGATACTTGTTCCATAGTTAAATAACCTTGCTCATTATACTTCATGGAGCAGGTAAAGGGGAGAGCAATGATTTTTAAAGAGGAAAATTCGGCAATCTGACGCGTATTATTTTGCTAATTCTGAAAGAGCATTTGCAGTTTTGGTACCTGATCAAGCAGGTATTGCCCACCAGTCCGCCAGGAGAAGATATCTCCCACACCGCCATATTCAAAGGCAACAATGTGGGGCGTTTTCCAGGCATTTAGGCGGATCTGATCTGCTGCCCAGGCAGTTGGCTGCCAATCGTTTTCTTGCATCTCGAAGTGGTCTTCCGGGTATGAACAGTACGTTTTTATGCCTGTTATGTGCAATTCTGCCAGACGTTCGGTTGGCAAGGCAGCAATGTAGGCCTGATAATCTTGACCATAGTTCATGGCAGTAATTCGAGCATGAGAGAGGTCTAATAACAGACCAGTGTCGCTCTTGTGGATGAAATCTGTTAGCAAAGTGGGATAACGAGAGACTGCCCAAGCGGGCATGGAAGGTTCTGCGGGCAAGTTTTCACAGATGATTTCGAATCCGGGCAGTTTTTTCCTAAGAAGATCGAGGTCACGCATCCAAACCCCCAATTGCAATTCATGCTCGCTTGCTGAATTGGTAAAGCCAGGCAGCGAACCCCAAAGATGGCAGTTTAGGTGGGGGGTCTGAGTTTTTTCCAAGCCAGATCTAATTTTCGAAAAATCCAGTTTTTCCAGGCTCCCGTTACCAATTGCTACTTCATTATGGGTATAACAGGGGGCAAGCTTTTGCCCGAAATGGATGATATTTGGCCATTCCGGGCATTTGATTAAATCGACAGTAAGCGATCCAGCGCAAATGAGTTTTTCTAACGGAACCGAGTAATTTACCGCGAAACGCATGCTCAAGCAGCCCCCTCAGCTTTATTAAGTTCAAGCGTGGCAAATGGGTCAAGTTCGCTTTCAAGGTCGTGCCTAAACTGCTGCGTGTACAGACGGTAGTAATGACCTTTGAGCTTCATGAGGGAATCATGGTTGCCCGCCTCTGCAATGCGGCCATCATCGATGACAAAGATTTGGTCCGCGCCTTTGATGGTTGACAGGCGGTGGGCAATGATAAAGCTTGTGCGCCCGCTCATCAAGTGATTCATCCCTTTTTGGATAAGCGCTTCTGTGAGTGTGTCGACCGAACTGGTGGCCTCGTCCATGACAAAAATATCAGGATCGGCCAGGAGCGCACGGGCGATGCTAATGAGTTGTTTTTGGCCTACTGATAGCAAGTTACCGCCTTCACCAACGTTCTGGTTGTAACCTTTTTCGAAGGATTGGATGAACTCGTGAGCGCCAGCCAATTTTGCGGCCTCTTGAACCTCCGCGTCTGAGGCTTCTAACTTACCATAGCGGATATTTTCAAGGACGGTGCCGGAGAAAAGATGAGGGGTCTGCAAGACAACGCCAATGCGGGATTGGATGTCCTCAAGCTTATAGTCCAGGTAGTTTTTTCCACCGATACGGATCTCACCTTCAGTGGGTTCGTAGAAGCGGCAGAGCAAATTAACGATAGTCGTTTTACCGCCGCCAGTTGAACCAACCAGGGCGATGTTTTGACCTTGGGCGATATTGAGACTCAGGTCTTTGATGACCTGAGCATCGTCATCGTCGTAATGGAACGAAACGTGATCAAAAACCACTTCACCACGCATCGAATCAATCGCGATTGTTTCTTTGCGGTTGGAAATGGCAGGTTTCGTGTCCAGCAGGCTGAAGATGCGCTCTGATGAAGCCAAGGCGTTTTGCATTTCTGCATAAACCCGGGCAATATCCTGGATTGGCCAAAGGATCATCATGATGAATGAGATGAAGGCTTGCAGGCTGCCAATGCTGATAAACGAAGTATTAACCATGTTCCCGCCGGCCCAGAGCACTATTCCAAGGGAGAAGGCACTGATGGTTTGGATGGTTGGCATAAAGAGCGCTGAAAGATAGGCTGCGCGGTAGCTGGATTTGAACATATTCGTGGAAAGAATTTTAAAGTTATCCAGATTTTTTTCTTCTCGTCGCAGAGCTTTGACGATACGCACACCAGTGATATTTTCATTCATGTTGGCAGTCATGCGCGAGTTGGCCTTACGCGACAAGCGATAATGGTAGTAAATACGCTTGCGGAATTTGATGGCAACGTAAAGCATAATCGGCAACGAAGCAATGACAATTAATGCCAAACGCCACTCGATGAATAACATAAAAATTGCGGCTGTAACGATATTAACGGCTGCCCAGGTTGTGTCAGTTATTCCCCAAGTAAGCAAATCACCCATTTTTTCGGAGTCAGAGGTAACCCGCGACATAATCCAGCCAAGTGGAGTTTTGCTGTAGTAAGAAAGCGAAAGCTTTTGCAGATGGCTAAACATCATTTTGCGCAGATCGTATCGAATACGTTCACCTTGCAGTCCAACCAGATACACGAACCCAAAGACAAAAATTGCTTGGGCGATAATGATGATGCCATAGTAGATATACATCTGTCTGAGCACGCCACGATCGTTGGCCAGGATTGCCTGGTCAATGGTGGTGCGCTGAATGAGTGTAAAAAGAGCATCACTGAAGGCTACCAGCGCAATAGAAACCATGGCAGTAAGCATGGTTCTCCAGTGTGGTTTGAGCACACCATACAAGCGGGTGAAGACCGACTTGGTATCGGCGACATCATCGCTTAATTCATCTTCATCATAAGTTTGAGACACTGTTGATCTCCTCTTGCACCGCGGTGTCGATGCGGGTCTGAATATCGTAAATGTTACGGTAAATGCCATCTTCCTCCAGTAGACTTTCGTGAGTACCGAACTGAACAATCTGGCCTTTATCAAAGACCAGGATCTGGTCAGCACTCATGATGCTCTGGATGCGATGGGCAATAATAAAGGTGGTGCGTGCCTGCATGAGGTTTTCAAGGGCAGCACGGATCTGGGCTTCGGTCTCCATGTCTACTGAGGAAGTCGAATCATCCAGTATCAATACCCGGGGGTTCACCAATAAAGTACGGGCAATTGCCACGCGTTGCTTTTGACCGCCGGAGAGCGTAACCCCACGTTCGCCAACAAGTGTATCGTAACCCTTGCTGAAGCCCTTGATGACATCATCGATGGCTGCTTCAGCGGCTACTTCTTCAATTTCTGCCTGGGTGACTTCACGATGGACACCATAAGTGATGTTATCGCGAATGGAGCAGGAGAAAAGGAAAGGTTCTTGTTCAATAATGCCAATTTGCGACCGCAGGCAGTCACGTGAGTACTCCCGTAAGTCGTGACCATCCAAGAGGATGCGCCCTGAACTGACATCGTAAAAGCGCGGCAAGAGATTAACCAGAGAAGTCTTGCCCGAGCCGGTGGAACCCAGCAAAGCAATCACCTGGCCGGCTTTACACTCAAAGGAAACATCATTCAGAACCGGATGGTCCTTTTCGTATTCAAAACAAACATGGTCAAATTTGATCTCACCATTAATCTGAACGCAGGCAGGAAGCTCAGTTGAAAAGAGATCTTCCTCTTTTTCTTTGATGATATCGGTGATACGCTTCAAGGAAACATTAGCGCGGGAGGTGTCCACTATCAGCCGGCCGAGGTTGCGAATAGGCCAGATAAGCCATCCGAGCAAGCCCAGGAAAGCTACAAATTGACCCAGGGTCAATTGCCCATCCATAACCATGGTGGCGGCGAGGTAACCGCTAGCAAGCATCTGTGCACCGCAAACGAGATCAGAGGTTGGCCAAAAGAATGAGTGCATGATGTTGAGTTTTTGACCGCGTTTGAGCTTCTCACGGTTGTTGTTGTCGAATTTATTGATTTCATAATCCTGGCGCGCAAAAGCTTTGACCACGCGCACACCGCTGAGGTTCTCTTGCAGGTTAGTGGTGAGAACGGCTTCTTGTTCCTGATAGGCAGAATAAGCCTTTGAAATTGAACGGAAGAAAAAGATTGATACCGTCAAAATCACTGGCAGAATGATGATTGAAATCCAGGCCAAACGAGCATTCATGTTGTAAATGGCGACAAAATTGATGATAAAGATCAGGACAATTCGGCCGATGCCTATTGCCTGATCAGCAAAAAAGCGGCGCAAGGTATCCACATCGGAGGTGGCGCGTTCAAGCAAGTCGCCAGTTTTGGATTCTGAATGGTATGCGTAAGATAAACGCTGGATGTGATTGAACAGATAGTCGCGCATGCGACGGGTACTGCCTTCTGCGGTTTGGGCAGAGAGCCGGCCGGACATGAAGGAAGACAAGGCCTGAAGAACGACAATCCCCAGGTATGCCAGAATCGCGAGAAGGAGCTTTTCTCCAAATTGTTTCTTGACAAGAATCTCATCAATGAAATACGCAAGGAAAAGGTTCATGCCTGTACGGGCAAGAGCTCCAAGTGCAGCAAAAAATGTGGCTCCGACGTAGTGCCAGTGCCAGCCAGTAATCATGTGCCAAAAGTTCTGGAGAGTTCGAGGTCCAGTTACTTTGTGCAGGTCAAATAGAGGGTAGTTAATATTATTATTAGGCATAGTAATTCCAATTGATTGGTACGCATAATTCGAGATGATGAAATACAACAGGGATTCTAATAGACGACTGATGGAAGTCAATCAGGTTGAAATAGCGGGAAATTTACAGTTGTTTGATCATGCAAAGGATTTTACTTGTTTTTTAGAAAATGTCTAAAAAATGATCAAGATTCGATGATTTTCCTAATAAAAACATTTGTCATCTCAAAGGCAGTCTGATTGTCTTTATCCAAAAGGATGCAATGATCAGAATTGGCGAAGGTATGCGTTTCAATAATTGTGGAACTGACTGAGCCGCGGATGATTTCTGTGACTTTTTGGGGCACCATAGTATCTGTCTGGGTCATTAACAATAAGACAGGTTGTGTGATTTTATGCAAGTCTCTGGAAACAACAATCTGCAATTTTCGCATTTCATCCACACCGGCCAAGGGGTATGCATTGTAGCCACTCCAGACAAAGCCATTACCATTGGTCTTCTTCTTCAGGTACTTGATGAAGTGTTTGACAAATGGAACTGCCCAAAGATTGAAAGCTTGGAGTGCCGGGGAGTAGAGTAAAACCCCAGCAAGTTCAGGGTGGAGTTCTGCCAGGCGCAGGGCAATCAAACCACCCATGGATTCACCTGCGATAAAGACGTGTGAGCAGCTGGCTTGGAGTTTTTTCACGGCATCTTCGGCGGTTTGAACCCATTCGTTGAAGCGAACCCTGTTTAAGTCATCTGGGTGCGTGCCATGGCCCGGGAGCAAAGGGGCAGAAGCAGTGTATCCTCTTGTGTGGAGGTAATCAGCAAGCTGTTTTACCTCAACTGGCGAAGCTGTGAAGCCGTGCAACAGCACGCAACCAACTCTTCCACCTGTTAGATGAATGCTGTCAAAACCTAATTCCGGATTTGCAAGATAGGGATTAGTCATATGTAAACAATTTTAACAATCAAACTATAAACAAGCAAGGGTAAATATGTACAAATTATTACGAAGTAATGTATACATGTGTATATTATCTTGCTGCGATTTTCCCCGTGAAGATTGAAATTTCCGATTAATCCCAAAAAAAAGAAAGCCATTTTTGGGGCCTTCGAATTGCTGGTAGCAAATGACAGTATAATTTTATGGTTATTATTCCAAGATACTGAAAGATCGGTGATATGTATGGACATTTTCAAAAAAGCCTTTGATTATACGGACGTAAAAGAGGCTAAAGCCTCCGGTGTTTACCCTTACTTTATTCCTCTGGATCGCAATGAAGGCACGGAGGTTGTTTACGAAGGCCGCCGAATTATCATGTGTGGTTCGAACAATTACCTGGGTTTAACGGCTGACCCAAGGGTGCGGCAAGCCGCCAAGGATGCCATTGAGAAGTATGGCACTTCCTGTACTGGTTCCCGTTTCTTAAATGGCAATATGTCTTTGATTGAGCAATTGGAGCGTGAATTGGCAGAATGGGTGGGGAAAGATGCAGCACTGGTCTTTTCGACCGGAATGCAAGTGAACTTGGGCACGATCAGTTCCATCGTCGGGCGCGGTGATTATGTCATCCTGGACAAGGACGACCACGCCAGCATTTACGACGGAGCCATCTTGAGCAGCGGCAAAATTCAAAGATACCATCACAATGACATGGCACAGCTTGAAGTAGTGCTTAAAAGCATTCCAGAAGAGGTTGGCAAACTTCTTATCGTGGACGGTCTGTTCAGTATGGAAGGGGATGTGGCCCCGCTACCTGAAATTGTGCCGTTGTGTAAGAAGTATGGTGCGCGTCTGATGGTGGATGACGCACATGGCATGGGTGTACTGGGGGGCGGCAAAGGTACAGCCGCGGAATTTGGTATGACTGAAGACGTGGATTTGATCATGTCAACCTTCAGCAAATCTTTTGCCTCAATCGGTGGTTTTGTAGCTGGTGAAAGGGATGTTATTGATTTTATCAAGCATCATGCGCGTAGCCTTATCTTTAGTGCGAGCATTCCACCTGCTAATACAGCCACGGCACTTGCCGTGTTGAAGATTATGCGCGATGAACCCGAGCACGCGGCCAATGTAATCAAGAACGGTGAATTCATGCGAGCGGGTTACAAAGCACTTGGGTTTGATATTGGCCATTCCTGCACACCTGTAATCCCGATTTTGATTGGCGATAATGAACGCACCTTCCTGACCTGGCGAAAATTGTTTGACGCAGGCGTCTTTGTAAACCCGGTCATCCAACCAGCCACAGCGCCAGGGCGGCAGTTGCTGCGCACCAGCTATATGGCATCGCACACCCAGGCACAGCTTGAGCATGTTTTGGAAGTTTTCGAAAAAGTAGGCAAGGAAGTTGGTTTGATCTAAACAAAGCAAATAGAACCAAGTCCAGTCAATTTGATCGAAAAGGTCATCTTTTGGCTGGACTTTATTGTTTAAAGACTAGCCCAAATTAATCAGTCTTCTTCTAAACTACTGTAATGTTAAGTATGACAATTTTTGGTCTGAGTGTAGAAGGTTGACAAATGTATGTTCTTATACATCAAAGTCAAATCGCTTCGTCACAATGCCTTTTACTCCACAAGCAAAACCTGAGATATGAGGGTTAACTTTTACACATGCCTAATCTGTTGGCACAGTTAAAGACCATGTTTTTTTTAGCAGATAATTTTTTCACAGCGGCTTCATTTATTAAGACAATAAAAACAAACCACTACGGATCCGGCGTGGTAAAGGTCCAGTGCTGAGAGGGATTTCCAGTAGCGTAATCGTTTGCTGCTATGACATACCACTCATAAGTCTTACTATTTTGCAGAGATCGTGTTGCTGTCGAAAAAGGCACAGACATATATGCCCAAGAGGAACCCTCTTCCCCATAGAAAAAGTGATAAGTAACCGCCCCGGGAACATCCTCCCAATCAAAAACTACCGTGGTAGATGAAGCTAAGCTGCCATTCTCAGGCGTGATCAGGCTTGGACCTGGTAAGATTTCACCACCAGAACCCGAGGTAAAGTTCCAGATATCGGAATAAGTTACCAAACCTTCCCCACAATCAGCCTTTACTCGCCATCGATATGCTGTTGCTGGATTAAGGTTAGCCAACATTTGCCAACCGAATAATCCGCCTGAGCTGTATCCACTCATGACGGAAGTAAAATCAGCTGATTTAGCAACTTGTAAGGTTAGTAAGATTTGGTTGGAAGCATTGGGGATCTCGAAATTGAAGGTTGGAATGAGCGTATCCAACTGAGCGTTATTTTCAGGAGAGATAAGCGTTGGTTTTGGGCAAGACTTCATTACCAGCGGAAGATAGAGCAGGTAGGGAGGCTCTCCTTCACCTGAAGCCACTTCAGAAGGCGTGAAAAAAATAATGGTCAAAACGAGAATTATTAGAATACATCGCTGAATTTTCACAAGAACTCCTTTGAAAGTATGAGCAATCAAAAATCATCAAAATTTTTTACAGCTTCTTATGAAATTTGAAAGCTTATTGAGCAGCGCTTTTTATAAAATTTGGCAGGTCAGAATTTTTTCTGAGCCGCTTGAAAGTTCTGCTTTACTTGGAAATTAAAGGTAAGAATATTGCGTATTCAGTTTTGATTGTGATATTTATATTACTTTTTATTTCATCTAACCCAATCGTCACAGGGGATTGGTTATCGTACCAAACGATAGGTTCGCCTGGATCAGGAGGGCCATCAGCTGATTCGTTGAGGTCAATCCACGCATCCACGTAATAGGTGCCAGGTGCTAAAAGGGTAAAACTGTAGACTTCACCACAGGCGATTTTTACTGTCTTGTCTGGTGGAGGGGTCGTTGTGTCATTCATCCAAAGATCGACAAAGACGGTGTGCGTGGAATTACAGGTTACGGTCCCTCCAATGGCTCCACCACCAGGGACCGCATTGGCAGGTGTGGCTCTGACAGCCAGTAGTAAGATAATAACCACCAGGCTTATTAAATATCTAAAAGCTAAGAAGTTGTTTCTTCCTTTCACGACGTACCACCTTTCTTTCTTGCTGATAGTCAGCACGAAC
>CAYMNM010000077.1:0-10341 GCA_964391795.1 uncultured Anaerolineaceae bacterium
AACTCATTTGCGTCTCGTACTCTCCTGCAAGTTACTTACCAAATTTATGGCCATGATAGCAGCCAACTGGCCTTTAAGGTTCAAATCAGACGGAAACTTTTGGATTGCTTCTTTGAGCACAAACTCAGCCTTTCCGTAATCTTTTTTGTCCCTATAAACCGAGGCTGCCAGGTGATATGCCTGTGGGTCAGAGTCTGATAATGCCAGAGCTTTTTCATAATAAGCAATAGCCTTGTCAAGATCCCTCTCATCCTGGTAAATCTGGCCTAAGCCTATCAGAGCATCATTCATGCCAGGTTCAATTTTAATAACCTCAGAAAAGTATTTAATTGCATTGGGTGTGTTTTTTTGTGCTTTGTACGCCTGGCCGAGAAGCAATAAAGTTTCAGGGTCTTGTGGTGCGAGAGAGAGGCTTTTTTGAAGGGTCTCTACTGCTTGATTAGAGTAACCTGATTCAATTTGAAGTCTTGCGTGATTATTGAAAACCCGTGGGTCATTGGGGTAAACCCGTAACAATTTTTCAGAGGTGAGAATTGCGTTTTTGCGATTATTGAGGTTATCAATTTCACAGGCTGCCAATTCAAAAGGCACCTTATCACTGACTAATACACGGGCTCGACTGATAAGATGTTGGGCTTCTTCAAAAATTCTCCGTTTGATGTAAATTCTTACCTTCACCAGGAGTGCAGCTGCATTAGCTTCTGAATCAACCAGAATTCGATTAGCCTCATCAATTGAAGACTGGTATTCACCCATCTCATAATAAAGTTGAGCAAGTTTTTCGCGGTAGCGGGTAATTTTGGGTTCGAGAATGGTGGCTTTTTTCAAACTGGCAACGGCTGCCTGGTATTGACCCATATGTTGATTAATGAGGGCCAGGTTCTCAAGGGCTTTGGCATTATCTGGAAACCTTTGTACTGCCTTGCTAAAGTATTCTTTAGCGCCTTCAAAATCTTTCTCATCAACCTTGATGTTTCCCAAAATTTGCCAGTAATCAGCATTTTCCGGATCAAATTGAATTGCTTTTTCAATGTGGTTGGCCGCTTCAGGAAAATGCTTTAGGCTTTCCAGGTGAATGCTTGCCTGGGCATGCCAATCTGGTTCGTCATTCCAGATGGCCAGTGCTGCCTCAAAGTGAGCTAACGAAAGGTTTGGATCATCAAGGCTGGCATAGCCAGCCAGCGCGTAAACCAACGGATTTGAATTATTCGCCTCGATTAGCGTTTTGGCAATCTGGTAGGCTTTTGAAGGCTGTTCTGCAAGGATGCCAAGTGCATACTGAAACTGAACCAAAGGATTCTCCGGCAGAGAATGAGAAATCTGCAGAGACAGAACCGGGTCCTGACTTACAGAAAGCGCCACAGCGGCCTGATTGGGTGTGCTAATCAACGAAAGCAAACTGCCACCACGTTGCCAGCCTCCTTGAATAACCGCTTGACTCAGTCTTAGTACTGGGCTGATTATTTCACCAGGCAAGAACTTCCCAGCAAGGGTTAACTGGTGGTTCATGTTCGTTTCATCGCTTAGAGCTTCAGAAAGTGGCTTTGGAAGCTGTTTACGCACATGTAATATTTCCATGTTTCGGCGAGCAACCATCTTCTCAGAGAGATAATTCATCACAGCCAGGTTCAGGATGGGGAATTTAGGCGCAAAATCAAGCATGGTCTTGAATGCAGTATCAGCGGTATCCCAATCCTGAGTAAACCAGGATCGTAGACCAAGAGCCGCTTGTTCCCAGGCAGCGGAAGCAAGTTGGCTCAAATGGAAGACGGGCTCAATTGTATACTCATCAGATAATGATGAAGATGGGAATTCCATATCGGGCAAGGACCACTTTTGAAGACATTCACGTAACCAGCCCAAGATATTCAGTTTTTGAGATTGAAAGACAGAAAGAGGCCTTTCATGGTTCAACTTGTGGAGTGTGTCGAAGCTTTTGTAGTCTGCGCCTTCAAGCGCGAGTTCGAGCATTAGCAGAAAAGATTCGGGTGCAATCTGATCCAGTTTCCAGCATTCGGCTGCATTGCGACGCGCGGATTCAAGATCCCCCAGGTTTTGATCAAATAACGCCAGTCGATAGTAATATCCCCAGAGGGTAAGATGGTTATTGACTTCCTCAGGGCAAAATACCTTATCAGTTCTGGGAGGGACACTTGCAAGAAGGCTCTCCCTAGCGCGCTCTATTTGGGATTGAATAGCATCAAGGTCTGAAACCGCTATTGTAAATGAGGTCTTGTCAATGTCCGTTAGTTTAATTTGTTCGGAAAAACTCCGCGCTTTTTCATATTCCCCAAGTTTAATAAAACCGTAGAAATATCTCAGAAAATCTTTGAGACTGAAGGTATCGATATTTTCCTTGATCCCTCTTTCAAGCAGAGCTGAGGTAAGCTCCGGTTCATCGATCTGCTGATAAATTTGAGATATTTCATACAACGCCTGGGAGTCAAGATTATCCTGATTAGACAGACTTTCAAGCGTCTTTTTTGCGCTGGCCTTGTCACCTTTGAACACAAATTGCTTGGTTAGAGTGAGATGTAAACCAACGTCAGTAGCGTTTAGTTTTAGGCCATCCAAGATGACCTGGATATTTTCATCTACTTCGGAAGCACGCGGGTTAAAAGCGCAAAACCAGCTGATCAGGGCAGGATTATTCAGACCCAAATTAACGGCTTTTTGGGCAGCAATAACTGCTTCTTCTGACTGTCCATTTTGCAGCAACAGATTGGCGTAAGATTGAAGCAGTACCGGGTTATCCGGTTGATCTGCCATTGCAATCAAGATTGAATCCATATCAGCATGAACCGATGTTCCAAGAGCGTGAGGGTTCAACGGTGAAGGCCAGGGGTTCATTTCTTTAAAATTCCTAATGGAGGCCAATTGCCTGCCCGCCAGAGCGGATACTTCTGGGGATAAATATCTAAGACTTTCTTCCTGATCAAGAAGGTGACGTGCCCAAAGTTCTTGCAAGAGGTCCGAGGATTGTGACATTAAGCTTCCAGCTTCGTCTCCTTTACCGGCCAGCGAAAACAATCGGGCTTCTAACTGTAACGCTTCGGCTCGGGTAGAAAGCTCTTTGGTAGGGAAATTAGTCACGAACTGAGATTGGAATGAAGTTTGCCGTCCGGATAGAAATGAGTTAGCCAGATTGCGGATAATTTCATCAGGTTGATAAACTTGCAAAGCCTCGAGACCTGCAACCTGTGTTTCAATCGGTTTCAATTCAAATAGGGCACGATAATATTCAAGACGATGCGCCAAAGGCACAACCGTACATTCATTGGCATGCACAATTAATCGTGCAATGGCATTGATTTTTTGTTGGGATGTCGTTTGCAACAGAGTCTCTACAAAGAGGTCAAAATCCGGGACGATTCGGCTGAGAATTAGTGCGGGTGTCTCCCAATACGCCAGACCACCCTCGACGCCAAACATGAATTGGGAGACCTCTGCCCACGATTGGTTTATTTGTCTGTAATCCCTTAGAAGCAATGCCAATAGAACAGCATCCTTGAGGTTAGAAAGGCCGTTTTGTAGAATTTCATTGTTTTGAAGTACTTTTGTCGCCAAAAGCAGTAAATCCGAAGGTGTGGTGTTTGAAAGGTCCCGCAGATTGGTGTGAGCAATGGCGATGTCGAGGCTTGAAAGCGCAAAAATACCTGGTTGCCAATATGGCAATTTTTCGCCCGCAAAATCTCGCCAAAGGGCAAGAGAATCAGAATTTACATGTGAGAAGACAAGAGGGTCTTTTTGAAAAGCAGCAAAAATCTGGTGGGAAAGTTCTGAATCAAATGAAGGCGGCAGAAATTCGATAAATTCGGATTCGCGCATGCCTCTCCTTGCGCCGGGTTAGGGCAATACTATAGTTCCAAGCAATGGCTTCAGAATGTAGTAACCCCCACCGATAAGGACAAGACTTAGGAAAACAAGGAAAATCCCGATCCCGGAATTGGAACGTGCCAGATCGTTTAGGGACCCGATTAAGAGGGAAGCGTTCCCGACCAAGCCGGAGACTCCTTCAGTCAGGCCTTTTTGAGCGAGCTTGGTTGTTTGGTCAGCAATTGATTGAATGTTTCGGCTCATTGTCTGGCGGGCAAGGATGACAATGCTGAGAATAAGGCAAAAGATGCCCATTCCAAAAAGCACCATCGCAACGATGATAACCAATTCATTCGGATTCGTCATAATCAAGCCTCCAAGCCGTCCATTATTCAACCATTAATGTGCAAGAATCCTGCCAAAGAACGTCTATTCAAGTTGTCCGGCGCTGATTTCTGATGGTAGATGACTTAGATCAATTGAGTCGCTATCACAGAAAAGAACAGCTCTTTCGATAATGTTGCTGAGTTCACGAATATTCCCGGGCCATGCATATTTCACCAAGGCCTTGAGCGCTCTCGGCGTGATGCTGGTAATGTTGGCACCCTGGGCAGCATTGTATTTCTGTACCATGTAGCCAACCAGTTCGGGGATATCAACCCGTCTTTGTGCCAAAGTGGGCAGGTTGAGGTCAACCACTTTCAGCCGGTAATAAAGATCATCCCGAAATTGATGCTCGGCAATCATTTCTGGTAATTTGCGGTTGGATGCGGCAATTATTTGAACATCTACCTTGATTGGTGTTGTTCCGCCAACGCGTCTGAATGAGCGTTCTTCGATAACTCTCAACAATTTGGATTGCATTTCCATTGGCAGAGAAGAAATTTCATCCAGGAACAAAATGCCGCCATCTGCAATTTCCATGAGACCATTTTTTCGCTTAATGGCCCCTGTGAAGGCACCAGCTTCGTGCCCGAATAGTTCAGATTCAAACATGGTAGGCTGAATGGCGGGACAGTTGATATCAATGAAGGGTTTCCCTGAACGAGGACCGATTTTGTGGATGTAGTTTGCAAGGACTTCTTTACCTGTCCCTGTGGGACCTGTAATTAATACAGATACCGAGGTGTCAGCAGCTCTTTGGGCAAGCTTAACCAAAGAAGCCATCTCGGGTGTCTTACCAATGATGAAAGCATCCAACCCACCAGTTTTAGTGCTGCGAAGGTGGTTGAGTTCCTTACGCATGGATACAATTTCTTCAGCTTTTTTTACCGATTTTTCCAGTTCCAGGAGATCCAGTGGCTTTTGAATAAAATCGTGGGCACCAGCTTTCATTGATTCAACAGCCATTGAAATGTCACCGTGAGCAGTCATCACAATAACTTCAGGCCTTTCGGTCTGGCGGATGGTTTGCTGCAGTATGTTGGGACCATATCCATCCGGTAAAAGGACGTCAAGCATGACAATATCAGGTGAGTTTTTTTCCAATTGCTTCTGGGCATCGGCAAGGGTTCCTGCCTCAATTACTTCGTATCCTTTAGATCTTAAAAATTGGGAAACCACCATTCGGGCAGTTTCTTCATCATCTACAACCAATATTGTTGCTGTCATTAACCAACCTTGTCCGCTTTTGGCAGGGTCACATGGAAAAGTGTGCCTCCAGGAAAGCTTTCTACAAAGATATTGCCCTTGTGCGCTGAGATTATGCGCTTGGAAATCGCTAAACCAAGGCCAGTCCCCGAACTTTTGGATGTTACGAAGGGCTCAAAAATGTGGGCTCGCATTTCATCCGGTATACCCGGGCCAGAATCCGCAACTATTATCTCATACTGATCACGATTATTCTCTGTTTCAAAAGGATGAACCTTAACACTCAGAATTCCACCTGAGTCTTCCATAGCCTGAATAGCGTTACTAATTAAATTTAAGAAGACTTGTTCCAGACGTAATAAATCTCCCTGGACAAGCGGTTGCTCAGGTGAGGCCTCGAAATTAGTTTTGATATTCAAACGCACCAGTCGTGGTGACCAACGATCAAGGATGGAACGTAAAAGACTAGCCAGATCTACCGGTCCGAGATGGTACTCGATCGGCTTAGAGAAGGTCAGGGTCGAATCCATCAAGTGGGTCAGACGCAGACAATCATTCTGCAAGCGCTGGGTTAGGGCAAAGTTGGGGTCCTCAGCCTTCATTCCCATGCCCATGAATTGAAGCCCGGTTACAAGGCTGTTAATAGGGTTCTTAACTTCATGTGCGAAAATGGCTGCGACTTCGCCCAATAAGGCCCGTTGTTCAAGCTGTTGGGATTTTTCGCGGAACTGTTCGGTTTGGCTGAGGTCGCGAATTACTATAACGATGGCTGTTAGTCTGCCTTCATACTTTACAGGGATGCAGAAGATCTGTGCCAGGAATGATTTTCCATTACGGGTATTCAAGCTGATTGCCCGGCCACCAAGTGTGCTTATGCCTTCCTGGGCTGAGCGATATAGTGCATGCAGGCTGTCATTACCGACCAAGACATTTTCAGCTTTCTGGCGGAAGACTTCTTTGCTGGCATAACCAAACATAATTTCTGCCGAAGGGTTCATTTCGGCTACCAGCAAATCAGGTGTGAGAATAATGACGCCTTCTTCCATATTGTCGATAATGGTCTCGGACACTTTGTTGATATGTTGCAATCGGCCTAGTTTTTTTTGATTATCTTGCACTGACAAGCAATGTTTTAAGGCAGTACTTGTGTGCGAGCAGAATAGATTTAGATATCTCAGTGTTTGCTCTGAGGGCAAAGGTTCAATCCCCACGGCGACAATTAAGCTTAAGAGCTTGTTGCCATCTTCAATTGGCAGGCAGATAACAACATTTTCTTCCTCACTCAATGCATGGTTGTGGATGGAAGTAAGAGGTTTGCGAGTGCTTGTCCAAAGGTGAACAGAGCTGAATTGCTTCAACTCCTCTGCTGGAACACGCGTCGGGTAATCCGGTAAAAACTGACGGCCAGGAATGCGGTCAAGATGAAAATTCTCACCGTCAGGGTCAGCCAGGTAGAGCAGTAGAAATTTTGGGGAAATCGTTTTTTCCAGAACCAAGGCCGCTTTTTCGTAGATTTCGCGTTGGGTCTGTTGTTTACCAAGGATGGTAAGCAGTGAGAGATTGTCGTAAATATCCTCACGTTGAATTTGTTCCTGACGATCATTTTTTTCTTGTTCTGGTGGGGAAAATACCAACATGACAACCTGATTGTCCCTTGACAGGGGAAAAATTTGTAGGCTTGATATGATCAAATTTCCAGTGATCAGACGTAAACGGACAGACCGCCTAAGCTTTCCAGTTGGGTTGGTATCAATCTCACCCGGGATAATTTGATTGATGGATTGTTCGTTCAAGCTATCGTGTCGCCACCCCAGCAATGAAAAAAATTTTTGGTTTGCCAGAAGCACTTTGTCCTCAGTGCGGTGATAAACCAAAGCTGCAGCTGGAATTGCTTCCAGCAATAATGCTTGATCGATCTGTAACAAATCAGTTCTTTGATCGAAGTTGATCCGTGTGTTAAAAGCCATATCCTCAAATATGCCCATTACTTCTGATGCTTCTGCCGTAAATGGGCAGGCAAAATACCTTCCATTGAGCGGTACTTGGCGACTGTACGTCTGGCAATGTTGATGCCAATCTTGGCAAGATTGGTTTGAATGTCTGAGTCGCTAAGCGGTTTGTCTTCTTCTTCAATCATGCTCTTGATTATTGTGCGTTGGCTTAGACTGCGATCGAAAAATGTAGCCATGGGGATAATGCGTTTGTTTGGGAGCTGGATAGTTTTACTTGAAACTGCCCGAGAGATTGTAGATTCGTGCACTCCCAATTCCTTGGCAATTTCAGCCCGGGTGAGGGGTTTCATCTCGATCTCTCCACAGTTTATAAAATCCTGTTGGTAAGCCACCAATTTTTCAAGCAGCATCTTAAGGGCATTCGAACGTTGTTGAATACATTTGATCAATAGAGAGGCTTTTTCAATATCATTACGCCACTCTTCAGATTTATCCTCTGAAACTTCTTTGAGCGAAGCTTTAAAAAGAGGGTTAACGCGTAATGTGCCACGGATAGGCAAAACGATTTCAACCACCAGAGGGTTGTGAGGATTCTCGTTGAGGTGGTAAATCAGTATATCTGGTTGATGGAAAACCTGGGAACCGCTGCTATTTGGGTTGCGAACATCCCCCCAATGAGCCCGAGCTGGAAAAGGATTTAGGTTTTGGATCACAAACTCAGATACGCGTTCGATCTGAGAGTTGCTGGCACCTAAAGCTTTAGCAATATCCTGGTAATGATGTTGGCTGAGTTTATTTAGATGATATTCAATGACCTCGCGGGTGAAAGGCGGTATTTTCGCGGTTTCCCGGAGGACATCTATTTGAGTGAGCAAAGCTTCTTTCGGGTCCAAAGAACAGACACCGACCGGATCGCAGCGTTTTATTCGATCAATGAGGTTTTGAACTTCAGTTGGATTACGGTGTTGGTAACGGGCAATCTCCTGTGAGGTTGTGGTCAAAAAGCCATCTTCGTCCAGATGATTGAGAATGTAAGCGACTATCGCACGGTCATTTACAGCAAGATCGCCTGCGATTTGCCGTAAGACGTATGTGGGCAGGTCAACATCCTCGGAGGCATAAGGCTCTTCAGGGGATTCTCCAACGTCGGAAGAAGAATGTGTGTAAAAATCTTCCCTTGGTGAAATAAAAACGATTGGTTCCTGTGACTCATAGTTAATGGGTTGGCTGCAAACGGGGCAGGGACCTGAAGCCGGCAGCAGACGCTTGCATTGAGGGCAGCGACGCTCATTGATTAATTCCAATGCGGGGTTGGTTGAAAGCTCACTATCAATTTTTTCAGCCAGCTCAGTTGCGGGCATACTGAGCAAAGTCATCGTTTGAGCCAGATGGGCACTGGTATTTGTTAAGGTTTGTTGGTAGTGTCCTTGAAGCATAATTCTCCTCTGGCAGGGGCTCGCCCTGTTGCAAGAAGTATACCTAATGGCTCTTTTAACTGTCAACAAAAAAGGTGAAAAATTCATAAAAAGGTTTATCAAATCGTCTACCAGGAAAAGAGAGACAGTTACAATTAGATTATGAAAGAATTACATGACGAAGAAATTAAGAAAGAAACAGCCATAATTGTCGGATTGAGAACAGCCAAGAGCAATCCATTTGATTTACCACTTGAAGCTTCAATGGAAGAACTTGAACTTCTGGCAGATACGGATGATGTAGACGTATTGGGCAGTTTGGAACAATCGCTACACACCCCAAACTCTCGCACGTTTATCGGCAGTGGAAAAGTTGAAGAATTAAAGATGATGGCGACCGAATTGGGTGTCGATATGGTCATCTTTGACGATGAGCTATCACCACGCCATCAACGTGAACTTGAGGAAGAACTTGGCTTAAGTATCAGGGTTATTGACCGCACAGCCTTGATCCTAGATATATTTGGCCGCCATGCCAAAACTCGTGAAGGTCAATTGCAGGTTGAATTGGCACAACTGGAATATCGCCTACCAAGGCTTACACATGCCTGGACGCATCTGGCGAGGCAGACCGGCGGAGGGGGAGGACGAACAGGTAATGTTGGCGGTGTGGGTTTGAGAGGCCCCGGGGAAACACAATTGGAGGTGGATCGCCGAGAAATTCGTAAGCGTATTCAAAAATTACGCGAATCCATCGATAAAATCCGCGAAAACAGAGCTCAACATCGCTATCAGCGCAAGAAAAGTAATATTCCTGTTGTGGCCTTAGTCGGCTATACAAACTCGGGTAAATCAACACTGTTGAATAAGTTGGCAAATTCTGATGTCTATACTGCCAATCAATTATTTGCCACGTTAGACCCTACTACTCGGCAAGTGGAATTAGGAGATGGGCAACAAATATTGTTGACTGATACGGTGGGATTTATCCAAAAATTACCGACACAGCTGGTTGTTTCGTTCAGGGCTACCTTGGAAGAGATATCAGAAGCAAATCTTTTACTGCATGTAGTAGACGCGTCAAACCCATCTTGTGGGATGCAAAAATTAACGGTATTAGAAACGCTAAAAGAAATCGAAGCCAGCGAGTTACCGGTTATCACGGTCTACAACAAGATTGATTTGCTCTCCACTGAAGAAATCGACCAGCTTAAGAACGCAGCTGCGCCTATATCTGCTTTTGTGAGCGCGAAAGATGGTTCTGGCCTTGAAGATCTCATTGAGAAAGTTGCAGCACAGTTATTGCGTGAATTCGAACTTGTCACGGTGCTAGTCCCATACGCCATGGGCCAGTTGGTTTCTACTTTTCACGAAAAAGGTAAAACCCTGACGATAGAGAATCTGGAAAATGGGATACGAATCCATGGTTTCTTGCCAAAACAGTTACTCTCAACTTTTGAGCCGCATTTTGTAAAGCCAGTTAAATAAAAAAAAGACCGAAAGGTCTTTCTTTTTTGAGGTCAGAATTAATATATTATGCTTTGCTGATTTCAAGGACTTCGCGGCCT
>CAYMNM010000078.1:0-7133 GCA_964391795.1 uncultured Anaerolineaceae bacterium
TAAATCTCATTCTGGCTTCTGGTTCTCCCCGTCGAAAAGAGCTCTTAACGCTGCTCGGTTTGGCTTTTGAAGTGCAGTCTGGGCAAAGTGATGAGTCCGTACATGTCGGAGAAAATCCCTTACATTACGTCCAAAGGATGGCAACAGAAAAGGGCCGAGCCTACACCCAAAACGATAACACATGGGTGCTCTCAGCTGATACCATCGTGGAACAAAATGGCCATGTGATTGGCAAACCCAAAGATTTCACTGAAGCTGAAGAAATCCTGAAAGCCTTGCGCGCAAAAGACCACCAGGTATTCACCGCGCTGAACCTGTCGCGGAATGGGCGCTCGCTCAGCACACATTGCAAAACCATCGTGAAGATGCGCTCCTACAGCAATACGGAAATGCTGGCTTACATCCAAACGAAGAGCTCAATGGATAAAGCTGGCGGCTATGCCATCCAGGATGCTGATTTTCATCCTGTCAGCAGCCTCGAAGGTTGTTGGGCGAATGTGATGGGTCTGCCACTCTGCCACCTCTATAAGCTGATGCAGCAAGCCGGTCTTGAACCCGAACCCGGCATTGCTGAACGTTGTCAAAATTACCTGGAAATCAAGTGCCCGGTATTTGCTGAAATATTAAATGAGGCCTGAAATGAAAAAGCCTTTGCTTGTGCTTTTGGCAGCAATGTTCTTCTTAGGAGCTTGTGTCAAGAGTACGCCAACACCAGAACCAAGCACTACTGAAATTGCCCCAACACCCCTGCCGACCCCGATTGTGGATGTCACATCCAAATACGCAGAAGTGGATGAGTTTGTGCGCACCTATCTGGCTGCCTGGAAAGCTGAACATTATGCCGACCTTTACGCCATGCTCAGCCAGGAAACTAAAAACACGCTAAATGAAGAAGATTTTGAGCAGCGCCACCGCAACGCTTACGACGCCATGACCCTCAAGGCCATGGAAATTGACCAACTTTCCAGTATCGTCAGCCCTGGAGTCTCCGCCCAGGTAGCCCTCAAGATTAAATACGCTACCAACCTTTTCGGTAATCTTGAGCGTGATTCCCTGATGGACCTGGTCTTTGAAAACGAAGGCTGGAAAGTTAGCTGGAACGATGGCATGCTCATGAATGAGCTTAAGGACGGGAACACGCTTTACGTGGATTATCAGGTGCCCGCCCGCGGCAACATCTATGACAGCAAGGGCTATGCCCTGGTTTCGCAGAGCGAAGCGGTTTCGCTGGGGGTTGTGCCAGGCCGGATTGATGAAGAAAGCGAAGGCGATATGCTGAGCCTTCTCTCGACACTGACAGGCTATAACACCGATAGTATCAGAGCCCTGTACGAGAACGCCAACCCGGATTGGTATATTGCTGTTGGAGATGTTTCAGCAGCTGAAGCCCAGAAATATTCAGGCCAGTTGAACTCGTTTAGTGGCATTGTAGTGGATTCATTCAAGGCGCGTTACTATGTGGATAACGGGCTCGCGCCACACGCCATAGGTTACGTGCAGCCAATCTTCGCGGAGGATCTGGAATACTACAAACGCCTCGGCTACCGGGGTGATGAGAAAATAGGTAAGAGTGGCCTGGAGCTTTGGGGTGAGCGTTATCTTGCTGGTGAACATGGCGCAACGCTTTACGTCAAGGATCCAACCGGCAAGACGGTCACCATGCTTGCCCAAAAAGAACTGGCTCCTGCCAATTCAATTACAACCACCATTGATGCCCGCCTGCAATATCTTTTACAGAATTCAATGGGTGACAATCTAGGGGCTATGGTTGTAATGGAGCGGGATACCGGCCGGGTATTGGCTATCGTTTCCAACCCACCCTTTAATCCCAATATTTTTGAACCAACCAACGAAAACAGCCGCGACCTCACCCGGGTGTTTAACGACCCTGCCAAACCTTTACTCAATCGCGCTACACAGGGTGTTTATCCACTCGGTTCAGTTTTCAAGGTTATAACCATGGCAGCCGCACTGGAGACTGGTGTCTTCCAGATAGATTCCAACTATTATTGCGGAAGCGATTGGACTGAACTTGAAGGTTGGACACTTTACGACTGGACCTGGCAACGCGGTATGCCGCCATCAGGCAACCTGACCCTACAAGAAGGGTTGATGCGTTCCTGCAACCCATGGTTCTGGCATATCGGTAAGGTACTTTGGGATGATGGCTACACCACTTCAATCTATGATGAAGCCAAAGGTTTTGGCCTGGGTGAGAAAACCGGAATTGAAATTGCTGAAGATGCCGGCAACTTGCCCAAGCCCCAGGCAGTAACTGATAACGTTCAGCTGGCAATCGGTCAAAGCCAATTGCAGTCTTCACCCATTCAGGTTGCCCGCTATATTGCCGCAATTGGCAATGGTGGCACCCTCTTCAAACCTACTCTGGTGGAAAAGATCGTTCCCGTGGATGGTTCCACGCCCATATACACTTTCACGCCGACGCCCAACGGCATGCTGCCCATTACCGAAGAAAATCTAATGGCCATCCAACGCGCCATGGTTTGGGTTGTGGCTGATAAGGATGGAACCGCCATAAATGTCACACGGACCATGAATATCAATATTGCAGGCAAAACGGGTACGGCAGAGAACCCGCTTGGCGACTCGCATGCCTGGTTTGGTGGCTACACCTGGTTAAATGACCCCAACAGACCTGATATTGCGATTGCTGTGGTACTGGAAAATGCTGGCGAAGGCTCACAGATGGCCGCTCCGCTTTTCCGCCGCGCAGTAGAACTCTACTTCAACGATTACGACATCTCTGGCTATCTTATGCCGTGGGAAGACCGGCCTTACCATCTCTATCAACCTGAAGAGACCAGCGACTAAGCCTTGCAGGGGCAGGCTCGGATTTCATGGCAGACTTAATTCCAGGCTTAATCATCCGCTCACAAGCAGGCTTTATGACCGTCCACACGGAGACCGGAGACTATACCTGCCGGGTGCGCGGAAAACTACGCAGAGGTAGGGCAACTGGCGATCTGGCGGCAGTAGGCGACCGGGTTTTAATTGAACCCCAGGCGGACATGACTGGGACAATTGCCAAGATTCTGCCAAGAACCTCAGTACTTTCCCGAGCGCTTTCGGGAGTGAATTACAGTTATCAGCAAGTTATCCTGGCAAATGCAGATCAGATTTTAATTGTTTTTGCCTGTATGCAGCCTGAACCCCATTTACGGATGTTGGATCGCTTCCTGGTGGTTGCTGAACGCGCGCACATCCCTGCTGTGATTGTAGTTACAAAATTGGATCTTACCACCCAGGCGTATGCTGGATCGATTTTTGGAGTATACGAGAAGCTTGATTATCCGGTTATCTATACCTCTTCAAAATCCAATGAGGGCATTGAGCGGTTGAAAACTTACCTGCCGGGCAAGATTTCAAGTTTTGCTGGCCCTTCGGGTGTGGGAAAGACTTCTCTCCTGCAAAAGATTCTGCCTGATCTGCGCTTACAGGTTGGGGAGGTAGGTGGGGGTGCCCAGGGAAAAGGTAAACACACCACCCAGGTGCGCCAACTTTATCCCCTTGAAGGTGGCGGGTGGCTGGCGGACACTCCCGGTATGCGCACGCTGGCACTCTGGGATATCAGTGAAGAAGAATTGGATGCCTACTTCCGGGAAATTGCCCCCCTGGTTGCCGATTGCCAGTTCAATGACTGTACGCACAGCCACGAACCTGGTTGCGCAGTTCGTAAAGCTGTTGATGCAGGACAAATTGCACAATCGCGTTATGATTCTTATTTGCGGCTTCGGTTTGGTGACAAACGCAGTTTGGAAGAGGACATCTCGCTGTTTTTTGATGAGGATTGATTTGAAAAAAGAACAAATTTTCCGCTTATTGCCAATCAGTATAATTATTTCGATATTGATTCTATCTGCCTGCAAACCTGCGGCACCTGCAGCGCGTCCAGAACCCCCAACTGCTTTACCTACTTTACCACAGCCAAGCGCTACCCCTCAGGCAACAGCCACACCGGTTCCACAGGTGATAAATGTCTGTACTGCGGAAGACCCTGGAAATCTTTTTCCTTATGGTAGTAATGACACTACCTCACACACTACAGTTTTCAACCTGCTTAACGACGGGCGCTTTGATAGCACACTTTCTGATGGAGGTTCCGGCTTGCTGACCGATCATCCAGAACCAGGCAAGATGATTGGCCTGGTGCCGACGACCATAGGGGCAGGCAGCGTGATTGTAGATGGACTTGGAAATGTGACCGTCTTACAAAAAGGCAAACTGGTGAGACCAAGCCAGTGCGCGCAAGTTGAGTGCCTTTTGGAATGGGATGGCGTCTCTGAACTAAAAATGGACCAGCTGGTGGTTAAGTATTCGTTAAATCCGTCAGTAAAGTGGTCTGACGGCACTCCACTGACCGCAGCAGATTACCTATTCTCTTACGAACTTATGCGGCAAGCCGGCCAGCCCATTGACCAGAGACATCTTGAAGTCACCAAATCCTTCACGGCTAAAAACGATTACACAATAGAGTGGAAAGCCATTCCTGGGTTTGGCGGGGTTGGGCTGGAAGAATACCTGCCTTTGCCGATGCCAGCCCATCAACTGGCGGATGTGGAAGCCGAAAGCTTGGAATCAAGCCCCTTCTACCGCGAAGGAGTTCTTAGCTGGGGTCCTTACCAGGTTAGCCTTTGGGAGCAAGGAAAAAGGATAACCCTTGAAGCCAACCCGCATTACTACCGCAGAGCTGAAGGCTTGCCAAAGGTGGACAAAGTAAATGTGCGGTTCGTTGCAGACCAAAACGAAGCTTTACGCCTCTTACAGGCAGGGGACTGCGACTTACTGGATAGCTCCTACAATTTCCTTTCCTTGAGCAGAGCGGATTGGCAACCATACCTTTCAGAAATGGATTTTCATCTGGCTTTTACCGACCAGGCGACCGAAATGGTGTTTGGTATTCGACCCGAGTCTTATGATTCAAATTATCAGGCAACAATTGAACAAAGGCCAGATTGGTTTGGCGATGCCCGTACCCGTGAAGCCATCAGTCTGGCTCTTACACAGGCCAATGCCAACCAGGCAATTTACGGATTGCATCTGCCTGAAACGGTGAAGATGCCACCTTCCGCCATTTTTGGGCCAGATAAAAAGTATGAGGTGCTTTTAGATGCGGTTGGATGGAAGTTGATGGACGGTAAACGGATATCCCAAGGTGTGGTTGGGGTGGCGGACGGTTCTGCTTTCAAGGTGAACCTGCTGACCAGCCAAAGCCAGGCAGACCGGGAACTTGGTGACTTGATTGTTCAGACTTTGGCAAAACAGGGAATTGAGGTTTCGGTTCAGGCTTTACCCTTAAGCGAACTCTACGCACCCGGACCCAACGGACCGCTCTTCGGACGCAATTTCGATCTGGCGTTGGTGTCGTGGCAGGCGAACCCCATCAACCGCTGTGCCCTTTATACCTCTGAGAATGTACCCACAGAGTCGAGCCATTGGATTGGAACCAATCTGGCTGGTCTCCGGGATAAGCAGTTTGACAGGGCCTGCGGCTTGAATTTGGTTAGCTTTGAACCTGTCAGCACTTCCAACTCTGGGGCAAGATGCGAAGGCATCTGCAAACTCTTCCTGGAACAAAGCCCTTCAGTTAAAATACTCGACCGCGTGAATCTTTGGGTGACTAGTAAGGCGCTGCAGATGGAATCGGATTGGACGCTTAATCAAATAGAGCGGATGACCAAATCTAATGGTAATTGATTAAATGAAGAAACTTGAGTAATGAGTAAAAAATTTAAAGATGACTTCACTCTGATCGACGAGGTGGATGAGCGCGGGAAAAGCCGGCAAGTGAGCACCTACATTGGGCAGGTATTTGATCTCGACATAGATCAGGCGGGTCTGAACCGATTCAAGATTCTGGTGGTCCTCCTTTACATATTAGGTTTGGCCAGCCATCTGGCGGCTGGGTTTTTACCACATAGCGCCACCAACCTTTGGTACGTAAGCATTCCATATACCCTGGCATATTTACCTGTGGGCTTGCTTGGGTTCGCGCTTTTACGGCTGCCTCGGGAGACTCAAAATCTGAAACGATACCAGACTGAAGCTTCATTGATAAGAGGCCGTCTGTATGCCGTAATTTCCCTGGGCCTATCCATAATCAGCGCTGCAGGATTGGCACTTTTTATGTTTTTGACCCAAAAACCTCTGTCAACTCAACCGGATTTTGCCTATTTATTGCTTGAAATGATGGCCGCTCTCATGTTTTTAATCCTGTTCACAAAGTTGAATCAGGTTAGAATATCTACACGAGTTAACAACAACGCTAATTAATTGTTAACAAAAGGAGACCCTGCGATGTTAATTAATTTGCGGTATGTTGTTTTCGTCGGTATAATCTACCAACCTTAATAGGAGAAATGGAGAAACAAATGAGTAAATATCGTAAAAGTATCTCATGGTTGATTGTCAGCATCATGCTGCTCGGCTCCCTTGCCGCATGTGCTAAACCAACCCCCGAACCCACCGCAGCTCCCGTAGAGCCCACCAAGGCTCCAGTAGTTGTGGAACCTACCAAAGCACCGGAACCCACCGCGGCTCCAGTGGTTGAGCCAACTGCAGAACCAGAAGTTCTGGCGGATCAACCCTTCGGTGAGGATCTTCCCACGGCCCCCACGATTGATACCCCATTAGTGGTTGCCTATCAGGACTTCTCACAGAAGTTCAGCCCCTTCTTTTCTGACACTGCCTACGATGCAGATGTTGCTGCCATGACCCAGATCAGCCTTCTGACGACTGATCGCTCCGGCGGTATCATCAAGAATGCCATTGAAGGTGAAACTACTGTCTACAATGGTACAGAATACTTCTATAAGGGTGCTGCTGATACCGATGTTGAGTATGATGAAGCCACCGACACCACCAAGTACACCGCCACCCTGCGCCGCGGTATGAAATTCTCCGATGGCGAACCTGTGACTGCTGATGATGTCATCTTCACCTATTACACCTATCTGGACCCAAGCTACGTGGGTTCCACAACCTTGGGCTCCTACAATATCATCGGCGTCAAGGACTATCAAACCCAAACCACCACCCAGGTGTATGACAAATACATGCAGATGGTTGCGGATATTTCAGCTGCTGGCCCTGACCACGAGTGGGCAGAAGGCGAT
>CAYMNM010000078.1:7233-10030 GCA_964391795.1 uncultured Anaerolineaceae bacterium
TGTGGATATCGTTGGCCAGACCGCACAAAGCTTCGTTGGCGAGTGGGGCCCCAAGGACACCGAAATGGGTGGCCAGGGCGTACCCAACATTGCTGGCATCAAGAAAATTGATGACTACACAGTGGAAGTTACCACCACCGGTTTTGAAGCCCCTGCTGTTTACAGCATCCTCGGTGTCTATGTTACCCCCCTGCACTATTATGGCGACAAAGCCATGTATGACTACGAGAACAACAAGTTCGGCTTCCCCTTCGGAGACCTCTCCAAGCAGGAAAGTCTGACCACCACCCCCATGGGCGCTGGCGCTTACAAATTTGTTAAGTACGAAAACCGCGTAGTCTACTTCGCCGCCAATGAGAATTATTATCGCGGCTGCCCGAAGATTCAAGAGATCCAATTTAAGGAAACTACTTCTGCTGAAGTTGCTTCCGCTGTTCAGACTGGTGCCGCTGATGCCGGTGAAATGACCGGTTCCCGCGCCCGCTTTGCTGAAGTTGCTTCTTACAATGGCAATGATGAGATCACTGGTCCCGTCATTACCACCAGCAAAGTCGACAACCTCGGCTACGGATACATCGGTATCAACGCCTCTACCGTCAACGTGGCCGGCGAACCTGGTTCTGATGCCTCCAAGGCGCTACGTAAAGCTCTTGGCACCATCTTCGCGGTTTATCGCGATGTGGCTATCGATAGCTACTACGGTGAAGCTGCCTCCGTTATTAACTACCCAATTTCCAACACCTCTTGGGCTGCCCCTCAACCGACAGATGCCGACTACAAAGTTGCATTCTCTGTTGATGTTGATGGCAATCCCATCTACACCGCGGAAATGACCCAGGAAGAGAAGTACGAAGCTGCTAAAGTTGCTGCTCTCGGTTTCTTCGAAAAAGCTGGCTACACTGTAGAAAACGGTCTTTTGACGGCTGCCCCTGACGGCGCTGCTTTGACCTATGAAATCATCGTACCTGGCGATGGTATTGGAGACCACCCGGCCTTCGCCATCCTCACAGGTGCCCAGGAAGCTTTCAAGGCCATCGGCTTTGATCTCAAGATCAACGACCCCGCGGATGCCAATATCCTCTGGGATGCCCTCGATACCGGTGAACAGCAGATGTGGACCGCGGCCTGGGGTGCGACGATCGATCCTGACATGTACCAGGTCTATCACAGCTCCAGTATTGTTGGCGCGGGCGGCTCGGAGTCCAATCACTATCACATCACTTCCGAGACTCTTGACGCCTTGATTTTGGATGCCCGCAAGAGCGATGACCAGAACTATCGCAAGCAGGTCTACAAAGCTGCCCTGGATGAAGTTGTTGACTGGGCAGTTGAAATCCCGACCTACCAGCGCCAGAACTGCATCATCTTCAGCACCGAACGCATCAATATCGAAACCATTACCCCCGATATCACCACCTTCTGGGGCTGGATGAACGATATTGAACTAATCGAAATGGCCGGCAATTAATTTTTGAGCGGCTAACATAAAATAAAATATGTGAGCCCACCTGCGTGTGGGCTCACGTATTCCAAAAACCTTGACCGTTGCAGTACAGTATTACGGATTGATGGAAGGGTCTGGATGCGAAATTTTATACTTAAGAGGATATTCCTCGGAATCTTTATTATCTTTTTCAGCGCGTTGGTGGTTTATTCAGTCATCCGTTCTTTGCCAACTTCGTATGTAGAGACCATCGCGCGGCAACGTGCCACCAATCCTGCAAGCACCAAAACTTACCAGGAATGGCTGGACCAGTTGAACGCGGTTTATGGTTTGGACCAGCCGGTAATTCCTGGTTTCGTAGGTTGGGTAGAAAATGCCGTCAAAGGCGACTTTGGCGAATCCTGGCAGTATGGTATGCCAGTCACCGAAAAATTTAATCAAGTCATCTGGTACTCGATGATCATCAATATTGTCACATTCGTTGTGCAGATTATGATTTCGATACCACTGGGCATCACGGCGGCGACCAAGCAATACAGTCGTTCGGATTATGCCATCACGATCTTTGCCCTGGCGGGCCTTTCCTTGCCCACATTTTTTCTGGCAACGATTCTTAAATATGTCTTTTCCATCAAGTTGGGGTGGTTTGACCTTTACGGTCTTACAGGCCGCTTCTTCAACTCGATGACTCCTTTTGAACAGGTACTGGATATCGGTTACCATATGGTGTTGCCGGTCATCACGCTGATGATGCTTTCAGTTGGCGGTTTGATGCGTTATACCCGCACCAATATGCTTGAAGTGCTCAGTTCAGACTATATTCGCACTGCACGTGCTAAAGGTCTTCCTGAGAAAGTTGTGATCAACAAACACGCCTTCCGAAACACGCTCATCCCGTTGGTTTCTTACATGAGTTACCTGCTGCCCTCTATGTTTGGAGGCGCTTTGATCACGGAAACGCTTTATCATATCCCTGGCATTGGCTATATTGCTTACCAGGCCATTACCCGTGGAGACATTCCGTTTGCCATGTTCTACACCACATTCCTGACCGTGCTAAC
Source organism: uncultured Anaerolineaceae bacterium (assembly GCA_964391795.1). GTDB lineage: Bacteria > Chloroflexota > Anaerolineae > Anaerolineales > Anaerolineaceae > Mesolinea. Next base: position 9,739 of record CAYMNM010000078.1, read on the forward strand.
ACAGATCAGTCTGATTGTCGCGGATATTATGTACGCGGTGGTTGACCCTCGCGTAAGAGTGAATTAGGAGGTGAGAGATGACAGAGAATAATTTGCTCCCCTCCGAAAATGAGATGGAATCAACTGACAAGACTATGCAAAATTCTGCGAACGAACCATTGGAAGGGATGGATAAATCCTACACCGGCGATGCGAACTTTGATGGCGAAGAAGACCCTTTGTTGGCTACTAAAACACCCGGTCATGGTTCAGAAATGAAACTTGATGATGCCAGGCGTATCAAGGTGCTCTC
>CAYMNM010000079.1:0-9988 GCA_964391795.1 uncultured Anaerolineaceae bacterium
GGGATTATAGCTCAGTTGGCTAGAGCGCCACGTTGACATCGTGGAGGTCGTTGGTTCGAGCCCAATTAATCCCACCAGCAAAACCCCCTGAGAAGAATGCGTTCTCAGGGTTTTTTGGTTGATAGATAGGGCTGTGCCAGGGCATAATGACCTCACGGGCATTTATACCGCGCTTTGCTCCGCTGTCAGATAACTTCCGTTTAGTTTGCGGATCGAGCGGATCCTTGCCTGGAAATATTCTGGTCACCGATCATTTCTCTGTATGATCCATCAGCTTCAAATTCACCAGCACCAGCCGGGGTCCCGGATCGGGGATGATGCCGGCACCCGGGTAAACCGCCGGATCCTCTTGCTCAGCCCCTCAGCAGGCTGTTTAGGATGACCTTCAAAAGTCAACTGAAGGGGTCAATAAGAATCGGCAGCCAAAATAGCGGGCTTCGCAAACTCATCGTATCCCTGCCTCGAACTGTTTTTTCCTCTTCCTTGCCGGTATCAATCAGCATTCTTTACAGCGGAATCACAATAACTGCCCTGCTCTCGGGGGCCAAAAAACCCTGCGAACGCTGGAATGCGCTGTAATGCCTGATTGCGCAGGACACATGGTTTTTCAATTTGCAGCCATGTGGTTCAAATCAAAAACCCCGGCCTGTCCATCATAAGACCGGGGTCTCATTGCCAATGCAGTTGGGTGAATCGCCCCTTTCATGAATGCACATGATTGACGGGAATTCGGGATTTTCGGAAGGCTCGGTCAGTCTTCCTTTTTTGTGATGCGGATTTCGCAGTGGTCCCCTCCCTTGGCAATTGTATTTCCCAGTTCAAATTCAAACTTGTCATAGGTGCTGATAATGCCGCGGTCGCCGTCCATCGCCATGTCGCAGAGCCTGGGAATCTCCTCTTCCGGCACACCGAGTTTCTGCCATGCCTCGACCAGGGGGCAGTAATGGAAGTTGATGCTTAGTTTTTCATCGCTGGATTCAATGATGTCCATTTCGAAGGTGTTGACCACATCTTCGTTCGCAAACGCTTTGGCAAAGGTGGGCAGATCATCGGTCGAGGGATATTTGTTATCGCCGTGGAACTGCCCGCAGCGCATGACCGCATCTGAGGCGAACTGATCGTCCAGGCCATGCTTCCTGGCCTCCTCCACCATCAGCGCAAACCAGGTTGCCCGGTGCTCAATTGCGCTCCTGAGAAGGTCTGTTCGGGGGTCGCTCTTGCTTTTTTTGTTCTTGATCATCCTTAGTTCATCCTTTCGTTTTTTAGCTTCCTGTATAGTGTAGCCCGGCTCACACCGAGGATACTGGCAATTTCTGATTTGCTCATCCCCAGATTCAGGTATTTTTTCATTTCGGCCGCCATCACTTCGCTGACGGTCATTCCGGTCGGGGGGGCGCATTCCACGGGCGTGCCGGCGCGCAGAATCAGGATGGCTCCGTTTCCAGCCCCTTCGGGCTCGAGAAATTTTAACGTGCAGAAGGCGCTTTGCTCCTTCCCCTGGATGCTGCAGGAGACTCGCAGATCCTGAACTTCCTGGTTTCTCCGGTATTTATCCAGCAAGGCCTTATCCTGAATGACATTCTCCAGCGGGATGTTCACCGTCCTGCTTCCGGAAAAAAACCTGCGGTTGAACTGGCGGTTTGAAAACTTTATCAGCCCCCGGCTGTCCAGGATGGCGGCAGCGTCCTCCATGCAGTCAATGAGCAGTTCCCTCTCCCTCTTTTCCTCCATCATCCCTTTGCTGTCCTGCGCGGCCTGCAGCCGATAAGCCAGGCTGTAGGCCATCTCGTTGAGGAAGTCGATGGTATAGTCGAGGCGGTCAAAAAGGTTTTTGCCGGACGCTTTGGGTATCACCAGGCCAATCGCGCCAACGACGCGCTCCTTCAACAAGATGGGCACACCAATCAAGCTTTGCATCCTGCAGTCTTCCCGGTCTGTGCACAGGCTGCAGCTTTCAAAGCGCTCCTTGTCGTCAATGGCCAGGGATTTGCCCGTCTGGATAATCATGCCAACGATGGAGTTTGGCCGAATGACAATTTCCTTTGCCCCGTAGCCGAAGGTATCCGCGATACGGTTTAGCTCCTCGTCAATGATGACGACATCAACATCCAGGATGTTTTTTATCGCCGCTGCTGTCCGCTTGGCGCTTTCGTTAATGGTCATCAGCCAGGTCATCCGTTCTTGCGCTCCCCTCCCCGCATGGGCTTTTCATAATTGCCGGCCTTGGCGGCCAGGGTTTCGCTGAGGCATTCAATCTGCCAGGCCATGGTGACGGCACCCGGATCCAGGTGCCCGACGCCCTTGTCTTTCTGATAACTGGCCCTGCCCTTGACCGCTTCCATTCCTCTGGTTTTTTCCGCTCCCGACAGAGCTGCCTGTTTAAGGTTCTTCAGCAGGACGAGTGGCTCTTCATGCTTATCCAGGGATTCCCGGAAGGCTGCTACGGCAGGGTAAAGGGCGTCAATCATGGTTTTGAATCCCGGCTGGGCGTGCCCTCTTTTCATCATATCCGTGAGCATCGCATCCATCGCCTGATACAGATCAGTCAGAGGAATGCCACTCCCTTCGGGAAGTATCTTCCCAGCGGCTTGGTAGGCGCCCCCATACAGGATACCGGAACTGCCGCCAATCCGGCTCATCATTGTCAAGCCGATTTTCTTGAAAAGGGCGGAAAAGCCCATTCCACGCAGGGTTGCTTCCATCCCCGCCAAAGCCTCAAACCCCATGTTGATGTTGACCCAGTGATCCCCGTCCCCCGTTGCCGCATCCAGTGAGGAGATGTAATCTTTTTCCCCGGCGATTTTCTTTCCAGCGTTTAAGATAAAATCGACGTAATCCGCTGTGGTGACAAGAAATTCCATGCGTTTCTCCTTCAGCTGTGAAATGCCGGCGTTACGGCAGGCGCCGCGAGGTATCCCTTGAGTTCTTCGTCCAGTTTCAGCAGGGTGATGGAACATCCGGACATCTCAAGGGAAGTCATGTAATTGCCGATATAGGAACGGAATACACGGATACCTTTTTCCAACAGGATGCGCTCCACCTCATTATAGACGATATACAGCTCCATCAGCGGCGTGCCTCCCAGGCCATTGACCATCACGGCGACTTCACTTCCGGAAAAGTCCATATCTTCCAGTAAGCGCGCGACCAGTTTTTCGGAGGTTTCAGCGGCACTTGAGATTTTTTCGCGGCTTACCCCCGGCTCACCGTGGATGCCCATGCCGATCTCAACCTCGTCCTCCGCCAGATGGAACCCCGCTTTGCCAACCCCGGGCAGGATGCAGGGCGTCATTGCCATACCCATCGATCGAATATTGTCGATGACTTTTTGCCCAACAGCTTTTACTTCTTCCAGGGTTTTCCCTTCTTCGGCTGCGGCTCCCGTTATTTTATGTACCAGAACGGTGCCGGCGATTCCCCGCCTGCCGGTGGAATAGGTAGAGTCGGGTACCGCCACATCGTCCCGGGTGATAATGGACGCCACTTTGATTCCCTCATCGGCAGCCATCTCACCCGCCATTTCAAAGTTCATGATGTCCCCGGAGTAGTTCTTGATAATCATCAAGACGCCCGCGCCGCTGTCCGCCGCTTTGATACCTTCAAGGATACGGTCCGGGCTTGGGGAGGCGAAAACATTGCCCGCGACTGCCGCATCCAGCATCCCGGGTCCAACATAGCCCGCGTGGGCGGGCTCGTGGCCGGAGCCGCCGCCGGACACCAGGCCAACTTTTCTTGCCTTTTTTTTCCTGCGCGAGATAACCTCGACCCCCTCGCCATGGTACAGCAGTTCCGGATAGGCCTTTGACAGGCCGAGCAGCATCTGGTGAACCGCGTCGTTGGGATGGTTGATGAGTTTTTTCATGGCAGTTTCTCCTTCATGCATTCGCTTTTTAGCCGCCCAGATAAGCCCGCTGGACGGCGGGATCGCTGCGCAGCGAGGCTGCCTCGCCGGAGAGTACGACATTGCCGGTCTCCAGCACATAGGCGCGTTTGGCAATCGACAGGGCAATGTTCGCGTTTTGTTCAATGAGCAGGATAGTGACGCCCTGTTCGTTGATTGACTTGATGAGATCAAAGATGAGCAGCACCAGATTGGGGGCCAGCCCCATGGATGGCTCGTCCAGCAGGAGCAGTTTCGGGCTTGACATCAGAGCGCGTCCGATGGCCAGCATCTGCTGCTCGCCACCCGACAGTGTGCCCGCTATCTGCTTCTCGCGCTCTTTCAGGCGTGGGAAAAGCCCAAACACCCGTTCATAGCTTCGGCTGATTGTTTCCTGGTTTGTGACGGTAAACGCACCCATACGCAAGTTCTCGTTCACGGTGAGCATGGGGAACACCTCGCGCCCCTCGGGCGCCTGGCTGACGCGGCGCTGCACAATGCGGTAGGGCGCTTTGTTGGTGATGTCTTCACCCTCCAGATGAATACTCCCCGCGCTGGCTTTCACCAGCCCGCAAACCGCGTTAAGCGTGGTGGATTTACCCGCGCCGTTAGCACCGATGAGGGTTACAATCTCGCCCTGCCCAACACTCAGGTCAATTCCCTTGAGTGCATGAATGTAGCCATAGTGGACATGCAGCCCTTTAATCTCAAGCATCTTCGCGCTTCGCTCCCAAATATGCTTCCACGACCAGTGGGTTCTCGGCGATTTCCCCAGGCAACCCCTGTGCAATGAGTTTGCCATGGTCCAGCACATAAATCCTGTCGGAGATGTTCATCACGACCTGCATATCATGCTCGATGAGCAAGATTGTAAAACCCTCGTCACGCAGGGAGCGGATAAAGCGCATAAGTTCCTGGCTTTCCGCGGGATTCATGCCGGCGGCAGGCTCATCCAGCAATATCAGCCGCGCGTCCGTGGCAATAGCCCTGGCGATTTCCACCTTGCGCTGCTCTCCGTAGGGCAGGCTCCCGGCCAGGCTGTCGATATGCGCACCCAAACCGATTTTCTCAAGAATCCGGATGGCTTTCAGGGTGTACTCATCCTCAAGCCTTCGGAAGCGCGGCAGGCGCAGCAGGGAGTCAAAAAAGCCGTAGCGCGTGTGCAGATGCATCCCGATCAGCACATTCTCAATGACACGGCTCTTGCTGAACAGGCGCAAATTCTGGAAGGTGCGCGAAATGCCCATCCCTACGATTTGCTGGGGAATCTTGTCTTCCAGGCTGACCCCTTCAAAGAGAAGATTGCCCCCGGTAATGTTGTACACCCCGGTGATCATGTTGAACACCGTGGTCTTGCCGGCGCCGTTGGGCCCTATCAGGCTGACAATCTCTCCCTTCTCCACATGCATGGAAACCCGGTCAACGGCAATCAGGCCGCCAAAATGCATGGAGATGTCCTTCGCCTCAAACATCGGCATCGCACGGCCCCCCTTGGGCAACCGGCGCGGAAACCGCCGGAGTGCCCAATCTCTTCTTCAATCCGCGGGACAACCGGTAGGGCAGGGTAGACTGCCAGCCCATGGCACCCTGCGGACGGAACTGCATCATGCCCACCAGCAGCACCCCATATATCACAAAGCGCCACTGATCCAAAAAACGGAAAACCTGTGGGAAAAGCGTCAGTAGCGCGGCACCGAAATACATGCCACGGATGGTGCCCAATCCGCCGACAATCACCACACAGATAATCTGTACGGATATGTTGAAGGAAAAGTTGGTGGGTTCGATGTACCCGTTGTTGATGACGGAGTAATACGCGCCCGCAAGGCCCGTTATGAAAGCGGATATTACAAAGGCCAGGATTTTATAGCGGACTGTTTTAATGCCCATCATCGTGGCGGCCAGCGCGTCTTCCTTGATGGCTGTGAAGGCCCGGCCCGTTTTTGAAAAACGGATGAGGTAGCACGCCAGCGCGGTCAAAAGCGACAGGGCCAGGATCAGCCAGTAGAAACCGCCATTGGGAAGATTGAGCTCATGCCCGAAGAAAACAGGCTTCGGGATGCCCCGGATGCCGAAGTTTCCGTTGGTCAGAGAGTCCCATTGTTTGAGCACCATAACCACGATTTCACCGAAGCCAAGGGTGACGATCGTCAGGTAGGTGCCCGAAAGCCTGAGGGTCGGCATCCCCAGCAGCAGGCCTACCAGGGCCGCGATGCAAGCGCCGGCGATGGCCGCCTCCCAGAATGAGAAACCGTATGCTGTGGTGAGGATGGCATTGGCATAGGCGCCAATAGCGTAAAACCCTGCATGGCCCAGCGATACCTGGCCTGTGTAGCCAATCAGCACATTCAGGCCCATACCCAGCATCGTGTAAAGCAAAATCATCACCATCAGGCGGATGTTGACCCGGCTGACGCCCATAAAGGGAACGGCAATCAGCAGGCCCAGGCCCAGTACCATCAAAGGCACCCGGAATCGGCTGATGAAACGCTCAAAGGCAGGCAATACGCGAAAATCATTTTTCTTATGCATCGATTATACCTTTGAGATCCCTTTCTTCCCGAACAGCCCATTGGGCTTGATGATCAGGATGAGAATCAGGATGACAAACGCCATCGGGTCTCTGACATTGCTGCCCAGGTACTGCGCGGCGACGGTTTCGGAAATCCCCACCACAAGTCCGCCGACGACGGAACCGTAAAGGATACCGATTCCGCCAACAACGGCAGCGGAAAAAGCCTTCAGGCCGATAATCGCGCCCATGGTGGGGGAGATAATCTGATAATAACCCCCAATCAGCGCGCCTGAAATGGCGGCTGAAGCCCCCCCGATAAAGAAGGCGGCGGAGATGACATAGTTGACATTAACCCCCATCAGGTGCGCCGCGCGCTGGTTCTGCTCCGTCGCGCGCATCGCCAGGCCAAGCCGCGTCTTCTGCACGATGAAAGTCAGCAGCCCCAGCAGGAAAAGGGCCGTGAAAAACATGATGACCTGGCTTGACTGGATGGTGAGGTTTCCAAACTGGATGTTCCCGAATAGGTTCAGCGAAGGGAAGCCCTTCTTTTCGCTGGTAAAGATGCTGTCCATGGAAAGGAAGTTCTGGATAATGAAGGATACCCCGATGGTGGTGATGAGCGAAGCGATGGGAACGGATGCTTTGGTCCTCAGCGGTTTAAGGGCAACCTGGTCAATCAGCACAGCCAGAAGCCCCGAGAGCAAAATGGCTGCGAGAATCGCGGGCAGCAGTCCAAATTTGAGTGAAATAAAGAAATACACCATATAAGCCCCAAACGCATATACGGCGGCGTGGGAAAAATTGATAAGCCGCAGGATACCAAACACCATCGAATACCCCACAGCGATGAGCGCGTACGCCATGCCCAGGGCGATGCCGTTGATGACCGCACCAAGGAAAACCTCCATGTTATAAACCTATTGCGCCCGCGCCTGGGCAGCGCAGAACGCGCTCCTTCCCTCAGGATGGCCGGCTGCACCCTTTGATGCAGCCAGCCGGATGGTAGCACTGCTTGATATCAGTCGAATTCAGCCACGACGAAATCGCCGTCCTTGGCCATGATTTTGGTAAACACTTTCTGCGCGTCGCCGATTTCATCAAAGGTGGTGAAACCGGAAATCCCTTCAAAGGCGGTGGTGAACATCGCGTCCTTGATGGCAACCCTGTCCAGGCTCCCGGCGCGGGAGACAGCGTCCATCAGGATGAGGGCGGAGTCATAGGCCTGGGTGGTCAGGGCAGAGGGGGCAGCACCATAAAGTTCCGTGTACTTTGTGACATATGCCTGAACTTTTGGGTCGGGATTGCCCGCGAAGAAGGAGACGGGTGCGTAGATCCCTTCGGCGGATTCGCCGGCAATCTCAATCAGGCTTTTTGTGTAGGCGTTGCTGCAGCCGACCAGGGGAACATCAAACTCGCTATTGTCACGCGCGACGGCAAACGGAGCCAGTGTGCCATACATGCCGGCCACCATGACAACTTCCGCGCCGGCGGCCTTGAAGTTGGCGATTTCCGTCGCGAAGTCAACCTGGTCCACGCCGACTTGCTGGCGCAGTGCAACTTCCTTGCCCATATCCTTGATGTGCGCTTCCATCGCGTTGCCGGCGCTTACGCCCCACTCAGTGTCAATGGAGAGTACGCCGATCTTTCCGGCGCCCAGGTCATCGACAGCGATTTCCACTCCGGTTTTTGTCTCAACCGTGATGACGGTGTTGTTGCGGAAGATGTATTCACCGATGCCGGAGTAGTCGGGATGTGAAGCGGTTGGGCTGATTTCCACATACTGGGACTCGTTATAGGTCGGAGCGGCAACCATGCAGATGCCTGAGGCAAAGTGGCCGATAACGCCGATGATATCCGGATCGGATACGATCTTTTCAGCAACGATCTGTGCCTCGTCGGAGTCAGACTTGTCATCGAATTTGAGCACTTCCACCGTGTAGGTCTTGTCGCCGACTTTCAGGCCGCCGGCTTGATTGACTTCGTCTGCCGCCATCAGGGTGGCGTTGTAGAAACCGTTGCCATACTCGGCATTGTCGCCGGTCATGGGCGCCGCGACGGCGATTTTGACCACGCCGTCAGCTGCCATCGCGCCTGCTGCGAAAGCCAGCATCATCACGCAGGAGAGAACAAGTGCCAGTGTCTTTTTCATGATGTGTGTTGAGGCTCTTTGAGCCTCTTCTCCTTTCCTTTATTAAAAGCGATTATCCGCTTCCAATTCGTTGTTGGGGTTGTCCAGCATGACATGAAGGATCTGGATATCTGTTTCCTTCATGCCTTCCCTGGCGACGCGTGCTACCGCGCTGATTGTGCCTTCAACGCCCGGTTTTGCCAATCCTTCCCCCGGCTGAAATTCCCTGCCTGATTTGGACATGTCATAGGCCAGTAAGGCACTGTCCAGCGAGGTTACGATTTTTGCCGCGCAGGAAGATTTCGCGCCATCGCACAGCATACCGCTTGCAATCATCAGGCCGTTACTGATGACCTGTTCGATCTGCTCGTCCCCTGCCCCTTCCAGATATGCGATACCGGCGGCGCTGCCGATGGCAGCGGTTACCGCGCCGCAGTAGGCGCTCAAACGCCCAATGCCTCTTTTCTGGTGAATTGCAATGAGGTTGCTGACGGCCAGCGCGCGCAGCAGGGCTTCCTCGCCCGCTTTTAATTGCTCCGCCCTGATAATTACGGGGACGGATGCGGCAAGCCCCTGGTTTCCACTGCCGGAGTTGATGGTCACAGGCATGGCACAGCCGTTCATCCGTGCGTCCGAACCTGCAGCGGTCCAGGCAACCAACTTCGCCCTGGCGCTATTCCCCCTTGCAGCCAGGATGGTTTTGCCAATTTCAGCGCCCCAATTGCCTGATAATCCCTCCCGCGCGATGGCGATATTGTTCTTAATCTGCCCGATGAGGATGGGCCTGATCTCTTCCAGGGGAACCTGCTTGGCGTAGGTCAGAATTTTTATGACGGACAGTTTTTCTTCATGGCCCGGCACCTGCTGGCTGAACTCCCCGCCCGCATACTGCGTAACACCGTTCAATCGAATCGCGGCAATATGGGTGTGGCTGCCGCAGATCTCCGCTTCTGCTGTATCTTCCCCTGCATGACAGGCGACGATGATGTGCAGCAGATGCTTTGTGTGCAGGAGGGAGACCGGAACACGGAGCCGGCCGATCTTTTCGGCAATATCCCCGGCCTGTTCAGGGGTGATGGACGACAGGACTTCAAGGCCTTTTTCCGGGTCGCCGTAAAGCGCTCCGGAGATGGCAGACGCCTCGATGCCTTTAAGCCCCAGGGTATTGGGAACCACAACGGATTTGGCGTTTTTAATGATATTCCCCGAGCATCGGACGCTTATACTTTGCGGGCGTTTTCCAAGCGCCCGGGCAGCCAGCGCGCCGCAGTATGCGATCGCAACGGGCTCTGTGCAACCTATTGCAGTCAGAAGTTCCTGTTCCAGAACCCGGGTAATGGAATCCAAAGATCCCTTTTGCATCTTCCTGGCCACGGCGATGGTCATCAGGGTTGCTTGCCTCCCATCAGGTAATTGGGGGTGAATGTCGCATTTTGATACACTCTGTGAGCGATAGACTTTACTA
>CAYMNM010000080.1:0-9920 GCA_964391795.1 uncultured Anaerolineaceae bacterium
TGGCATTTTGCCATACTTTAATATCTACGAGAATGTCGTGGAAGCCATTGGTAACATATAAGATTTCTTAAATCAAAAGCTGGTCAAGTATATTGGCCAGCTTTTTTTTCTATGTTTGTGTGATTACCTGCCGAACAGATCCCTGCTATTTAAAACCAATTGAAAACTCGGCCTTCTCCCTGGTGACGGGTGTTACACCGGAAATGGCAATAATTATCTTTTCAGTTCCGTTGCTCATGATGATGGGGATGCTGAATCGATCTTCAGGGCTGATACTGAACTGTTCAACCTTACCACGTGTACCCTCGTGGATGACTGAGAGGACGAACTCTTGCGGTAAATGATTGGTCACGCGTGCAAACCCCTCTGCCTGCCAATTACCTTCATCTACCTCGAAATCCGTGCTGTAGCCGATGGCTTCCAGGTGTATATCGTCAATAGCCAATCCGTTTAGGTTAACTGCTGCGTCGGTTACGTAATCAAAGCGTATGGTTACTTGCTCACCGGCATACGCAGAAAGGTCCACGCTTTCATCAATCCACACTTCCGAATTCCCATTCCAACCGCAACCATAGCTGTTGCCGCTTACATTTTCTGTAGTGCAGGTGCGCGTGTCCAAAATCTGCCATGTTTTACCATCAACTGATACAGATACGTATGCAAAATCGTAGTCTTCTTCAAGTTCATACCAGGCTTTAAAATTCAGGCTGATCTGTCCGTTGGCCTGCCTAAGGTCAAAGGTCTGTGTGAGCCGGGAGTTTGATTCATCGGCTGCGTTAGACCAAAAGAAGTATTCACCAGAAGCGACCTCCGGTAATGGCAGCAATTTCACCAGGCTGGGGCCGGCAAAGGTAAGTGATTGCACTTCAGCACATTCCAGGTCGATGTACTGGGTACCAAACTGGTACACAGATCCATTAAACTGCTGGGGACATGTGGCAACATCGTTCTGACTGGTAAAAGAAGGCGGGTTATAAGAGTGGTAATCGAAGCGGCCTCTTTCAATATTTGGGTTCTGCAGGATGTTGGCGGCGGTCCAGTCCCTGAAGACTTCAATGCCCGTATAAGGCTCACTGGTATCTGGGTTTAGGATCTTGAGATCCTTCATTACTTTGCTCACGCTTGCCAGGCCATTTTCCTTCTCAGCTACCAGTGCTTTGGAGGCATCCTCGCCGAATCGATCCAGAAAATACACCATAAAGAGGTACGCAGAGCCATAATGTGGTCCGTTCAGTCCCACATCCTCGCCCCAATCCGTCAATTGCAGGTCAGGTTCGTACGCAAACTCATAATCAAAGCCCCCAGCGTCTAATCCGTTGACATGCTCGGCGAGCATGGAGAAACCCTCATTCATCCATGTTTCCTCATTCTTGTCCTGATACCAATGGATCATGTGCTGAAATTCATGTGCCATGGTGCCGTGCAGATAGTCTTCACCGAGGTCTACGTTATCGGAATTGATTAAGAACATTTCGTGGGCATTGGAATATGGGTGCGCATCTGGATGTAATTCATCAGCTGACGAAAAGTATCCAGCCAGGTTGAAGCCCAGTCCGCCGGCGTAAAGTACGTAGATGCGTGGGTCACCGTCTACTCCAGGGTTCCACTCTGATCCAAAAAACTCGCGGTTGGTGGGGATGTACTCCTTATCGAATTTGCTGGCTACATCTTTCAATTCGATCTCTTTATATTTCACCTCATCCTGAATCCAAAAGTAGATGTTATCACCGACATACCGAAGAGTAGCGTCAATCTTGAAATTTTCATTTGTGTCGACATTGGTTACCCAAAATTGTTTTTCTGCCCCTATGGCATAAGGGGCGTTGGGGTCAATTAATTGTTTTGGTACATCTACCTTACCGCCCAACCGATTGGCCAGATCAATGGGATCGTTACTTGGGATGATGACTTCCTGCAGAGTCTTTAGGGTTTCTTCTGCCCGTTCCAAAATGCTTTTGTCAGTTGGCAATTGAACTTCGGAGCTTTGGGTCTTCATTGGAGGTGGAGTTGGGAAAATGCTCTCAGGAGTTGCCAACCAATTGGTTTGGGGTATGGGGCTTTCCAGCGGTTGGCTTGTAGCCGAAACTTCCGTTTCGAAAAATTGTGGAAGCCAGCGAAAAACTCCGATGCTAAAGACGGTACAGCAGCAACAAAAAACAAGCAATACGCTGACTACAATAGCGACAATGATCCAACTGCGGGAGTTATATATTTCCATCTCTTCCTCAACCTTTGGTGATTTCACTGATTGTGTTTTGTGAAAACGATTGGAGTGACCAAAGGCTCATGCAATTATACGGTGAATGACACTTTCATGAAAAAGTTGTGAAACCCTCCTCAGATTCTGATGAGTTTAGACGACTAATAGAGCTGCATTTCTGAGGTGTTAAAATCAGGGCATGTTCAGACAAGCCCACTTCATTAATCGTACTCTTGGGATACTTCTTGCCTGCCTGGTTTGTGCCCTATCGTTGGGGGCGGCTACGGTTCGTTCGATGGGCCAGAATGATCAGATCAGGCGCTATTCGCGAGGGTATGAGTTCAACTACCTGGAGTGGGAGCTGGAAGCTTTCTTTCAGAAGGCGGTCCAGGCAGCCACTAAGGCAGAAAAGTTGCTGACCTACGAGCAACAGACGCGCGTTGTCAACCGCTATTTTCTGACAGTTCGTGAGAAAAACCAACTCGAATCTGAATTGCGCAATGCTTCAGCCTCTCCAAGCGCTGCTGACAAGCTGAAGGTTTCAGGTCTCAAAATAGCCTTGGATGAAAAGACCAAAGAGCTGCAAACCCTCTCCGACTTGGCTGAGCCTATTATCCAGAACCAGACTGAACTGACGCTTGCAGAACTGGGTTTTGGCCTGAGCGGCCAGGTGTTGCCGCCGGTGCTTTACCGCGTTAGCGAAATGCCAATGAATTTGATTGTTTCCCCAAGGACGGAGATTTCTACCATCTTCGAGATCAACCTGCAGCCTGGTTTGGACGTCCTTGAAAGAGAAAAAATTGAGAGCAATATCTTCAGCGATTTTTCACTGGCAGCGCTTGTTGAACCCATCGGTGGCCTGGGGGCCTACCCGACCATGGTGATGCAGTCCAGTGACATCGTTTGGCTTCTAGACACGGTTTCGCATGAATGGACTCACAACTGGCTTACATTTCACGCCCTTGGAATGCGCTACTTCGATTCCAATGAGTTACGAACGATTAACGAGACCACTGCCTCTATCAGCGGAAAAGAAATCAGCCGGCAAATGCTCAGAACCTGGTATCCGCAATATGCACCCGCGGAAGAAATTCAGCAATCCACTAATCCCCGCAAGCCTGTTGTGCCTGAATCGGAGGATTTTAACTATCGCAAGGAAATGCGGATTACCCGTGTCAATGTTGAGGCATTGCTGGCAGAGGGTAAGGTGGATGAGGCTGAAAGCTACATGGAAAAACGGCGTGTCTTCTTGTGGGAAAACGGCTACCATTTACGCAAAATTAACCAGGCCTACTTTGCTTTCTATGGCTCGTATAATGACTTGCCCGGAGGTGGGGCAGCAGGGGATGACCCGGTTGGCCCTGCTGTACAAAATTACCGCAAGCAATTCACGGATTTTCATAAATTCATGGTCAAGATTGCTTCAGTTAAATCTTTTAGCGAACTTCAAAGCCGCCTTAACTGATCTCTTCCAAGAATATGGCGTCACTTAAGGCCTTAAGCTATAATCACGGCATGAAAAAAAGCCAGCTTGTTTTCGGTGAAGCCAAAGCCCATCCATTGATTATCGTAATTTCTGGACCATCAGGTATCGGCAAAGATGCCGTTGTAGGTTTGCTTCAAAATACCAACCACAACACCCATTTTGTGATTACTGTCAACTCCCGGACACCCAGAAAGGATGAAGTGGATGGCAAAGATTACTTCTTTGTCAGCCGCCAGGCATTTGAAGAAATGATTGCCCGCGATGAGTTGTTGGAGCATGCCAGGGTTTATTCAGACTACAAAGGCATTCCCAAATCCCAGGTGCGTGAGGCCCTTGAATCAGGCAAAGATGTGGTTATGCGGTTGGACGTACAGGGAGCAATGACCGTTAAAAAACTGATCCCTGAGGCGGTTCTGATCTTTCTGACAGCGTCATCAAAGGAAGAATGGATCTGCCGTCTACAAGCCCGTCGATCAGAGACCCCGGAAGAATTAGCCTTACGCTTGCGAATCGCAGAGGATGAATATTCCCAGATGGACAAGTTTGACTACCTGGTAGTTAATTCTGACAAACATCTTGACAAGACTATTGAAGATATCCAGGCGATCATTCGCACTGAACATCTGCGCACAAAACCTAGAAAAGCCAAACTATGAGTTTAGGCACGGAACCAACTAAACCCGGCAATACACCGTCGGGTATGCAAGAATCTGCCAAAAACCCTGACTTTGTTTCAAGTTCTGACACTGCACCTCAGCGAAAAGCCCCCAAACCGCCTAAACCCTGGGTTACTTACGGACTGATGGGGTTTTGCATTTTAATCTTCGGACTGCAACTTCTCAGTAAATCTCAGTTGGGTCTAGACCTGCCCTTCGTCTATGGCGGAAAGATCAACCAGGCTATCCTGGCAGGGCAAATCTGGCGCCTGATTACCCCAGCTTTCATGCATGGAAATATCTACCACCTGCTTTTCAACATGTATGCTCTCCATGTTCTGGGAAATCGTTTGGAAAATATTTATGGCCACAGTCGGTTCGCCGCTCTGTACCTGGTGGCTGCTTTTGGCGGCAATGTGATGTCCTTCGTTCTTTCAAAAGCCAACTCGCTCGGTTCTTCAACCGCTATCTTTGGTCTGCTGGCTGCCAATTTAGCCCTATTATTGGTCAATAGGGAATTCTTCGGAGAAAACTTCAGACCCATATTGTCAAACCTGGTCTTTCTGCTTTTCATCAATCTTTCCATCGGTATCATGCCCGGTTCAACCATTGACAATTTTGGACACCTGGGCGGATTGATCGCAGGCGGATTTTTTGCCATCCTGGCAGGGCCGAAATGGAAAGTACAAAACGATAATGGTTTGCTGCGTCTTAAAGATTTACGCTCCCAAAGAGAAATTCTGCTTGGGCTATTTATGGTTTTTGCGGCATTTGTAATCATGGCCGCGATTCCGTTCCTGAAACGCTAAAAAGTCTTTATCCAAAATCTGCGCCAGATAATTGGCAGGATCCTGTGGGAAGTCCATAAAGGAAGCCAGCGCGAAACTTGGTGCCTCCTTAACTGTTCCCAGTTTACAGATTACGCGCATGCCTGCGCGGTACGCCCCCAGCAAACCAGGTTCTGAATCTTCCAGTACAAGGCAATTTTTGGGCGGAATCCCCAATTGCCGGGCTGCCTCGAGGAAACTGGCCGGGTTTGGCTTGGAAGGCAGTTTTTCGCCTGAAACAAGCTTTTGGAAATAATGCCAAAGTCCGTAGGTTTCCATCGATATGGTGATGTTTTCTTGTGGCGCAGAACTTGCCAATGCCTGGGGTATCCCAATCTGGCAGAAGTAATCCAACCAATTTAGCACCCCCGGGAAGAGGCGGGTGTGTTTACGGATATTGGCACGGAAGAGGGATTCTTTTTTGCCAGCAACTTCCGCCAAAAAATCTTCACTGGGCACCTTACCCAGCCATTGGGTGAGCGAACGCAGATTGTTGCCGCCAAAATCCGTGCGAAAAGCTTCAATACTGAGTTCTACCCCGTAAGTTTGCAGCGTTTCTCGCCAGCTTAGAAAATGAGCTTCCGCGGTATCCAGCAGGGTGCCGTCAAGGTCCCAGATGACGCCCTCTGGGGTAAAGGTCTTGTCGCCGGCCAAGCTTAATCTTCCTCGTCCAAGGCGGCAAAAACCTGTCCATTGAGGGCTGGGCAATTGATCTCCAAACGGTTCTTGACCACACGCAGGGTCTCGCTACCAAGCTGGTTTTGCAGAACAGAACCCTCAGAAAGAATGCCCTGCATATCGAGATTGAAAATACAAGCTTGCTCACCCGCGTTTATAACCACCACCACCCGATCATTTTCATCCTGTCGCAGAAAGGCAAATGCCTGTCCTTCGGTGTGCAACACGCTGTAGCTACCGGTGCGCAGTGCGGGCAGGGCTTGCCGCAGTGTGGCAAAATCGCGGATTTGGTCGCGTAGTGCTGTATTCCAGGCATTCAGGTCCCAGGGGAAGGTTTTACGGCACATCGGGTCACGCCCTCCGGTGAGGCCGATTTCGTCGCCGTAATAAATGCACGGTGCACCCGGGTAGGTCATTATGAAGAGGTAGGCCAAAGCCATTCGGCGCGTGTCATCTGAAACGAGGGAGAGGAAGCGCGGCATATCATGGCTGCTCAGTAAATTCATCTGCGCGTAGGCAAATTCCTTGGGGTAAATCTCTAATAACTGTTGCGAACGTCTGGCAAAGTGCTCGGCGTCTATGGGGTTTACACTGCCCAGTCCCATCATGCCTTCAGCAAGCGGTTTGTCGATCTTTTCGCCGCCAAAGAACGAAAGTGCAGCTTGGGTGAGCTGGTAGTTCATCACCGCGTCAAATTGGTCGCCGCGCAGCCAGCGCTGGGCTTCGGAGGGGATTTCGCCGACAATATACGCTTCAGGGTTGGCGCTCTTGACCACCATGCGGAATTCCTGCCAAAAAGCATCGTCGTCAATTTCAAATGGCACGTCCAACCGCCACCCGTCCGCGCCTTCTTCAATCCAATAACGGGCAACATTAAAAATGAAGTGCCTTACCTGCGGATTCTTTGTATTTAGCTTGGGTAAGGCGGGCAAATTCCACCAGCAATCGTAGTTAGGTTTACCCCCATAGGCATTGAGCGGAAAGCGGTGGATGTTAAACCAGTTGATATAAGGGGAACTACCTTCTGTTTCGAGAATGTGGTTGAACTGGTAAAAACCGCGGCTGGCATGGTTAAAAACGCCATCGATAACAATGCGAATGCCGCATTTATGGGCAGCTTTTATCAGTTTTTTGAAAGCCTCGTTTCCTCCCAGTAGGGGGTCTACCTGCAAAAAGTCATGAGTATGATAACGATGGTTGCTCGCGGATTGAAAAATCGGGTTGAAATAGATGGTGTTGATGCCCAGGTCCTGCAAATAATCCAAATGCTCCACAACACCCAGCAGATCGCCGCCTTTGAAACCGTGCACGGTCGGATCCGTGCTCCAGGGCTCAAAATTGCCGGGTTTTTGGACGGCGTCGCTCTTGGCAAAACGGTCGGGGAAAATCTGATAGAAGATGGCGTTCTTCACCCAATTGGGCGTGCAATTCTGAAATTCTGGCATGGTAACCTCTAATTTGTTATGGGACTAATTATATTCAAATGGTTGTCGTTTTGGGCTTTCCTCGGATGCTGTAGCAGTAGCCCAACGTAGGGGGAGATTGACCCTCATTTGGTCAATCCACTGAAAGCGCTCCGGTTGTAAATGGAGTCAGGCTTAAAAACGCTACAGTAGTAGCCCAATGTAAGGGGAGATTGACCCTCTTTTGGTCAATCCACCAAAAGCATTTATGCTTTTTGACTGGCAGATTGTCGGCGGATTGGTGAACTGTGCACCAATCCCGCCCTACTCGGAGACTCGAGCCCATGAAAGACATCAATTCCGTCAAAATGATGTTGGCTTAGGGGGAGATTGACCCTCTTTTGGTCAATCCACCGAAAACGCTGCGGTCGTAAATGGAGTTAGGCTGAAAAATACGGTACAGCAGTAGCCCAACGTATGGGGAGATTGACCCATCTTTGGTCAATCCACCGAAAATGCTGCGGATCTAAACGTAGGTTGGTTGGAAAAAAAGCTATAAGCGCAAAAATGCCAGGTTTTTTATGGCCTGGATGGCTTGGCACCAGCGCCTGGCGACTGGCCAATATTCAGGATAGTTGCCACCCCAGTAATTCACTGTAGGGGGAGATTGACCCTCTTTTGGTCAATCCACCGAAAACGCTGCGGATCTAAACGTAGGTTGGTTGGAAAAAAAGCTATAAGCGCAAAAATGCCAGGTTTTTTATGGCCTGAATTGCTTGCCACCAGCGCCTGGCAATAGGCCAGAAATCCGAGTAAGCACCGCCCCAATCCCAGTTTAACTCCCAACTGCCGTCTTCCAGTTGTGTTTCCGCCAGGTATTCTTGTTCGGCTTTAATCAGGGCTTGGTAGGGCGTCAGGAAGGTAGGGTCCATACTCTCGCTGAACATGCTCAGACGCAAGCCATAAGCCTTCCACTCCTCAGGGGTCTTGCTCACCAAACGCTCAAGATCTTGCTGGAGCTTGGCTTCAAATTCTTCCAAATGCTGCCAGTTGAGGGCTTTCAGGTCCTGGTGGCAGGCCAGTAAATTTGCCAACTCATGCATGCTGATCACTGGCCCTTCAAGGTAACGCTGTATCAAGCCCTCGATGAATGGCATTTCCGATGCGTTGCCGAGCCTTAACAAGTAACCAGCTATATCCGCTGTGGGGTTAAACCCCCACACGCGATACTCAGGCCCCTGGTCTTGCCACCAGGGCGCGTGTGGGAAGTCTATCGTGCGTGGGTCTGTGGCATTCCAGTAGCCGTCCGGCCGCCTTGATGCGTAAAAGTAAGTGACCAGGTTTTTCACCAAGGGTAAGTTTTTGTCATAACAGTTGATTTTTCGCAAATAAGTAATCGCCGTCCAGCTGGGGATGGAAAGCGAGAATGGGCAGAAGTTGTCCGGTTCCAGTGGGCCGCCAAAGCCGCCATCCGCGTTTTGATAAGCCGAGAGGGCATTTAGAACAGCTTGCTGACTGCCCTGGCATCGCTGATAAAGAAAAATTTCATAATCCAACGGTCGGGCATGTTTGAGGATGAAGTTTTCAGCCTTGATAATTGTGGTGGACATTTTGCCTCCGCGTGAATAGCTTTCTGAAATTTTACCTCCACATCTAATCGCCGTTATCTTGACAACAAAGCAACAACCTACATAATTATGAATGTACTATTGTCCATTTACTTTGCCAATTGATTCATAAAATAAATTCGTTCAAACAAACCAACAATAAGAAAACTGCTGATTATCGAAACCCATAGCAAACCGTAAGAATGTCGTAACTACTAAGGATGCTAAAGATGAATAAGATAAAAGGATCTTTTCGCCAGGCAATTCTGTTGGTGTTGGTAGTTTTGATAACTGGATCTTTGCCCTTTGCATCAGAGGTGTTGGCCGATCCTGGGCTTTTGTCCACTAACGAAGCTTTGACCTCCTTTATGGCTGAGGAAACTGCCATCAAGCCTCTGCAAATCGTTGCCGGAGGTACACACACTTGCGTGGTAACTGAATCAGGGGGCGTGGTGTGTTGGGGCGCGAATTCAGCTGGGCAGTTGGGCAATGGAGAAATTTCTGTTGAACGTGATCCAACACCAGGGGTTGTCAACGGGCTTCGAACAGGTATTATGTCGGTCTCTTTAGCATGGGGCAGAACCTGTGCTTTATCTGCTTATGGAAGTGTTTATTGCTGGGGTGGTCCCCCCGGCGCTTCCCCTGTACCCAGGCATCTGTCAGGTCTGGGGGATGACATCATCCAGGTTGTCACCGGATCAAATCATTCATGCGCGCTATCGTCCACTGGCCAGGTATCTTGTTGGGGTCTTAATAATTTTGGACAGTTGGGTGATGGTACAACGAATAACAGCGAAACACCTGTGGTCTCAATCCAGAATAACGTCAGCCAATTAGCCATTTATGGATACACAACTTGTGCGGTGCTAAAAAATGGAGAGGTGAAATGTTGGGGTTCCGGTGAACATGGTCAATTAGGAAATGGAGTCAATCCGCCTGACGCGGACTATCACTCTACGCTTCCAGTTACGGTTATCCTACAGAATGGGAACAAACTAACAGGGGCCTCGCAAATTGGATTGGGGATCACCTTTGGCTGTGCGCTGGTAGGCAGTAATGTTAA
>CAYMNM010000081.1:0-9835 GCA_964391795.1 uncultured Anaerolineaceae bacterium
GGTTCTGAATTGATCAAGACCTCCGGGATTTGGACAATCCCCGAAGAGGAGTATTTTGCCGGGCAGACTATACGTATTACCCTAACAGCTAGTATTGATGAATTTAAACGCGGTAGGACGAATGTCAGTGGGGTAAATGTTTGGGCTTATTTAGGTGGAGAGAGCACACCTCTTGGCGCACCAACGAATCAGGTATTAAGAGATAACCAAGGCAAGGGGACTTGTTCTGCGTCGATCAATGATGGAAAAGTAGTGGTCGATCAGGCAACCAAGGAGGTATCAATCTCCGTGCCAAAAGGTTCTGCCAATCAAAAAATGGTGATCCTGATTGTCGTCAGCAATCAAGGCAAACAAGGTGGTGTCATGTATTATTACGAATGGAAAGAATGGTAAGCAGCCAACTCATAAACCTTGTTAGGTTCAAGCCTTGACTCCCCCTGACTCATGGTATACTTTTCGGGCTCTGGCTTGCGCCAGGGACACTATTTCACACGCCTTGGTATAGACCCTCCCGCGTGCCTTCGGGTTCGGAGCGGTTGCAAAGCCAGGCGGAGGCATAACGCAAAGGAGTTATCATGCCTGCTGTATCTATGAAAGCCCTCCTCGAGAGTGGCGTCCACTTCGGACATCGCACCAACAAATGGAACCCCAAAATGCGTCCGTACATCTTTACGGAACGCAACGGCATCCACATTATCGACCTGCAACAAACTGTCAAATTGCTCGATGATGCCTTCAACTTCGTCCGCGATTCTGTTGCCAACGGCGGCACCGTGCTTTTCGTAGGCACCAAGCGCCAGGCCCAGGAAACCATCCAGGAAGAAGCTGAACGCGCCGGCATGCCCTATGTCAACCAGCGCTGGCTCGGCGGCACCCTCACTAACTGGGTTACCATCCAGCAGCGTCTCGTTGAACTGACCCGCCTTGAGAAATTGAAGGAAACGGGAGAGATTTCCCTGCTGACCAAGAAGGAAGGCCTGATGATCGATCGCGAGATCGAACGCCTCAACAGCCGCCTTTCCGGTGTGCGCAACATGAAAAAACTGCCCGATACCATCTTTGTGATCGACATCGAGCGCGAAGCCACTGCCGTCAAGGAAGCCTTGACCAAAGAAATCAACGTGGTTGCCCTGGTCGATACCAACTGCGACCCCACAAATGTTGACTACGTGATCCCCAGCAACGACGACGCCATCCGCGCCATCAAACTTCTGGTTGGCCGCATCGCGGATGCCTGTGTTGAAGGCAAGTCCATGCGCAAGGACGTGGAAGAAGAAAGCCCTGAAACCACACTACCCAGCAACATTTCGCGCCGCCTTGACGACAATGAAGAACTGAGCGATGAAGATTTGCTTGGTGCTTCCACCCGCGCCAAGATTGTTGTTGAAAAAATTGATGATGTTGACGCTTCTGAAGTAAGCGAACCCGAAGCCTAAGCCTCCCCAGCTGATAAAGCTTAGTAGAGCCCGAGAGACAGAGAAAGCAAAAGGAAAATATGGAAATTACGACTGATATGATCAAAGAACTGCGCGATAAGACCAACTGCGGCATCATGGATTGCCGGAACGCGCTGAAAAAAGCTGATGGCAACATGGAACTGGCCATGCGCGAACTGCGCCAAAAAGGCTTGCAGACCGCTGCCAAGCGTGCTGACCGCGTTTCCGCGGAAGGTAAAGTGCAAGTCTACATCCACGGCGAAGGCCGCCTGGTTGTGGTTGTGGAAGTGAACGCTGAAACCGATTTCGTTGGTAAGAGCCCCATGTTCCAGGAATTAGCTCAGGAACTGGCGCTGCAGATTGCGGCAGCCAACCCCAAGTACATCTCTGACAAGGACGTCCCCGCTGATGTACTTGCTCACGAAAAAGAAATGATCGAAGCCAAGGCTCGCCTTGAAGGCAAAAAAGAAGCCGTCATGCCCAAGATCGTAGAAGGTTACATGAAAAAATTCTACGAGGAAAATGTTCTCATGGACCAGAAGTACTTCCGTGATGAGAACCGCACTGTCTCTGACCTCTTCAATGAGAAAGTCAGCGCCCTGGGCGAAAATATCGTCATCCGCCGCTTTATTCGCTGGCAGTTGGGCGAAGTATCTCAAACACCAGAAACACCCGAAGCTGAATAAGATTCAAAAAGAGCCAACTGAGGTTGGCTCTTTTTTTGCAACCAATAGGGAAAGATAAAGGAGAAACATCATGCTCGAAAAGACCTTGAAATATAAACGCATACTACTCAAACTCTCCGGAGAATCCCTGGCTGGTAAAACTGGTTACGGTATAGACCCCACCGAGGCTTCTTCCATTGCAGAAATGGTCAAGTCGGTTTATGAAACCGGGGCAGAAGTTGCTGTGGTTATCGGCGCTGGGAACCTTTGGCGTGGTGCTACCGGTGAAAATTCGGGCATGGACCGAGCGACAGCCGACTATATGGGCATGCTGGCAACGATGATGAACGCATTGGCCTTGATGGACGCGCTTGAGAAAGTTGGCGTGACCGTGCGGGTGCAATCTGCCATTGAAATGAATACCATCGCCGAGCCCTACATCCGTCGCCGGGCGATCAGACATCTCGAGAAAGGCCGTGTGGTTATTTTTGGTGCCGGCACAGGCAACCCTTACTTTTCTACGGATACCGCGGCCGCTTTGCGCGCTACAGAAATTGGCGCGAATGTGGTTATCAAGGCCACCAAGGTGGATGGGGTTTATGATTGCGATCCGAATAAGAACCCAGATGCCAAACGCTTTGACAAGCTTTCTTACCTCGATACGATTGCCAAGCGTCTCACTGTGATGGACTCGACTGCCATCACCCTCTGCATGGATAACAATCTTCCCATCCTGGTGCTCAACCTTTGGGATCAGGAAGGATTGATTGGTGCTTTGCACGGTGAGGCGCACGGCACGCTTGTCAGCCACGAAAGTTAATAGGACTAAATTCCCGTCAATGCCCGTTCTTACGGGCATTTTTCTTTATTGGCACAATCGTCTTTGAAAAAATGGTCAATTAATCGGACTTTCCATCTTGACCGAATGAAATAAAAATCTACAATTGAATTACTCTGTTAATTGTGCCCAACATTCGTGGTCAGAGCTTGAAGGAAGCACCGCGGAAAGTGAATTTGGTTTCAATTTCGCGGTCAGTCTTAAAGTTTAAGGGCCCTTGACAGTGAAGTTTTTTTCCGTCTTGCTATGTTTCACTAGAAATATTGGAAAAAAAGTAAAGTTATGTTAACTTCTTGTAAATACGCCTAATTTTTGCTTGTTCAATTTTTCTTTGTATCATATAACTTCTTGAACCTTTAAAAGGCCTTCCCTCTCAATCAACTTAGGAGTGTGCATGGAAGATAGCCGTATTAGAAAGTTAGCTCGCTACATCATCACCTCTGCCACGCAAACAAAATGTGGGGAACGCATTTTGCTGGAACAGCATGGCGGGCAAGATTATTCCCTTTTGAAAGCTCTTATTCAAGAATCTTACGCGATAGGGGCAAAGCCTTTCTATTCAATTACGAATCGCGAAGTGGAAGGCGAGTTCATCCGCGGTGCAGATTTAGCCCATATTCAAGATTTCACGCAATACGAAATTGACCGCATGAAAAAAATGCACGCCTATGTAGATATTCGCGTGGATGAAAACTTGTTCGTTTGGAATGGATTGCCTTCTCAGGCAATGGATGCCTACTATCGCGGCTATTGGGGCCCTTTGCACATGGACCTGCGCACCCAGGCTACCAAGTGGACGGTACTCTACTACCCCACACAGGCAACTGCCCAACTTGCAGGATTGAGCCTGACTGAGTTCGAGGATTTCTTCTTTGATTCAACTTTAGTGAGTTACGAGAAAATGGGCAAAGCCATGCAGCCCTTGGTGGAACTCATGCAAAAAACTGACCAGGTGCACATTGTTTCACCAGGTACAGATCTGCAGTTCTCCATTAAAAATATTGGCGTTGTGCCCATGTTTGGCAGCCGCAATCTTCCGGACGGTGAGGTTTATACCGCTCCCGTTCGCGATTCCGTCAATGGCACCATTCTTTTCAACGTCGATTCCCGTTACCAGGATTTTGTTTTCAAAGATGTGGAACTAGTTTTCAAAGACGGAAAGATCGTCCGGGCAAAATCCAATGATACTGAGCGTACCAATCGCATTTTCGACACTGACAAGGGTGCCCGTTATGTTGGTGAGTTCGCGATCGGTGTGAACCCGATGATTACCAAAGGTATCACTAATATTATTTATGATGAAAAGATGAGTGGTAGTTTTCACTTTACCCCAGGAAACTGTTACAACAATGCCGAAAATGGCAATAGATCCAGTATCCATTGGGATCTTGTTCAAAGCCAGCGTGAAGAACACGGCGGTGGGAAGCTGTATTTTGATGACGTTCTTGTTCGCGACAATGGCATCTTTGTCCTTGATGAATTAAAGGGCTTAAATCCCGCTAACCTACTTGATAGTCAGTCAACCTAAGGTTTCGGGAGGAGGTAAGTATGTGGAAGTATGTCTTAAAAAGAATTGCGTTGCTCATCCCGACCCTCCTCGTTATCGTGTTCATTGTTAATTTCATTATGGAACTCACCCCTGGCGACCCCGGCACTTTAATCCTGGGAGAGAGAGCCACCAAGCAAGCTATTGCTGAGAAAAACAAAGAATTGGGTTACGACCAGCCTTTCCTGGTGCGCTATGCCAGGTACGTATTACAGGCTGCCCAGGGAGATTTGGGTAATTCCTGGTCCACCAATCGCCCGGTCATCAGCGAGATCCTCAACCGGATGCCAACCACTTTCACGCTGGCACTCGGGGCTAGTGTTATCGGTTTGTTGGTAGGCTTGCCGCTCGGGATTATCTCCGCGGTAAAACAATATTCACCCGTTGACTATTTAGGCACATCACTGGCCATGTTTCTGGCATCATTCCCGCCCTTTTGGATCGGCATGATGCTGATCATCGTTTTTGCCCTCAAGTTGGGTTGGTTGCCCTCCTTTGGAGCCAACAGCTTGAAGAGCTTTATACTGCCATGGATCACTACAGCCTGCGTCTTCATTGCCTCCATGCTGAGAATGACCCGAACCTCAATGCTTGAATCCATCCGCATGGATTACGTCCGCACTGCGCGTGCCAAAGGACAGGTGGAACGCAAAGTAATTGTGGATCATGCTCTGCATAATGCCCTGCTACCGGTGGTTACCCTGATGGGTATTGAATTTGGTTCATTGATGGGTGGTACGGTGACGGTAGAAACAGTATTCTCGCTGCCTGGCATCGGTTCATTGATTATCGATGGCATCCGCCTGAAGGATGTGCCGATGGTCATCGGCTCTACAATCACGCTGGCCACAATATTTATGCTGATGATGATCCTGGTGGACATTCTTTATGCCTTCATCGATCCACGCATCCGTGCCCGATATGTCAAGCGATAGGAGCCAGATATGACAACCGCTACAATGGACAAATCGGCAGTACTCCCAGTCAAAATCAAGAAAAAGAGCCGCATGGGCGAGGTTTGGTTTCGTTTTAAGAAGAACAAAACCGCGGTCTTTGGTATGGTGCTTTTTATAATTATCCTTTTCGTGGTCATCTTTGCTGACCTGATCGTGCCCTACGGTACTTCGATGGATCAGGTTATCATGGATCGTTTGCAAGGACCTTCTGCCCAACATCTCTTCGGCACCGATAACTACGGCAGGGATATCTTTGCCCGCGTTGTGCATGGCTCCCGCAATTCACTTTTGGTCGGCCTGGGGGCAGTGGTTATTGGTATCACTATTGGTGGCTTATTGGGCTCCATCAGCGGTTTCTTCGGCGGCTGGATTGACAATATGATTGTCCGCTTTACCGACACCATCATGTGCATTCCCCTTATGCTCCTGGTACTGACCATTGTGGCTGCTCTTGGAACAAGCCTGATTAACGTACTGCTGGCGATGATGATCGCTAATGTGCCCATCTACACACGTATTGTTCGTTCTGCCATCTTGCCGGTAGTATCCCAGGATTACATTGAAGCTGCCCGAGCAAGTGGAGCAAACAACCTGCAGATAATTCTCACCCACATCATTCCCAATGCCATAGGCCCGATTATCGTCCAAGCCACCATGGCGGTAGGTTCCATGATCATCTATGCCGCCAGCATTAGCTTCCTTGGGATGGGTATCCAGCCACCCACGCCTGAATGGGGCGCAATGCTAAATGAAGCCAAAGCTTACATGCTGCAATATCCCTATATGGTCATCTTCCCTGGTATGGCCATTGGCTTGACAGCTCTCGCATTGAACCTAATGGGAGATGGTTTGCGTGATGCCCTCGACCCCAAACTAAAGGATTAGACCATGCAAAATGATTATCTTTTAAGGGTAAAAAATCTTGAGACAATCTATAGCGGCGACAGTGGCATTGTGCAAGCAGTCAACAAGATTAGTTTCGACCTGAAGGAAAAAGAAACGCTTGGTATTGTTGGGGAAACTGGCGCTGGAAAAACTACCACAGCCTTAGCGATCATGGGCTTGTTGCCCGAGCGAAACAGTAAGGTGCTTGGGGGCAGTATCCAGTTTCAGGATGGTGACTTGCTGAAAAAGAATAAAACAGAGATGCGTTTTATACGCGGCAGCCTGATTTCCATGATCTTTCAGGACCCAATGACTGCCCTTAACCCTGTCATGACCGTAGGCGACCAAGTGCTTGAGTCTCTGAAGATCCATCACACTGGGGAACTGACTTTAGTTGAGATGAACAAACGTGTGGATGATCTTTTCAGTCTGGTAGGCATACCTCCCAGCCGGAAGGTTGAATATCCACATCAATTCTCTGGTGGCATGAAGCAGCGCATTGTCATTGCGATCGCCTTGGCTTGTGAACCGCTGCTGATGATTGCCGATGAGCCCACCACTGCATTGGACGTAACCATCCAGGCCCAGGTTCTGGCATTGATGGAAGACCTCAAGCAAAAATTGAAGATGTCTATGATTCTGATTACTCACGACCTTGGCATTGTGGCTGAAGTTTGCGATAAGGTGGCTATCATGTACGCTGGGGAGATGGTTGAGAAGGGTTCTGCCAAAGATATCTTTGAAGCCAAGGTTCACCACCCTTACACGATCGGTTTGTTTGGTGCGCTTCCCAGCATGAGTATCCAAACAAAACGACTTAACCCTATCCCAGGCCTCATGCCAGATCCAACCGACCTTCCCAAGGGATGTAAGTTTCACCCTCGCTGTCCCAAAGCCATGGAAATTTGCGCTAAAGAAGTACCTGCTACTTATGAGAAAGATGGACACTTCATTGCCTGCCACCTGATGCGTAATATGGGAGGGGCTGCCTGATGGAAACGATCATCGAGACCAAAGACCTGAAAAAATATTTCAAGATTTCCAACAAACGTTTTCTGCATGCCGTGGATGGCATCAACCTTTCCATCCCTAAGGGCCAGACATTGGGTGTGGTCGGAGAGTCGGGTTGTGGCAAGTCCACTCTGGGTAGATTAGTGGCGTCGCTGCTTGAACCGACCTCTGGTGAAATTATTTTTAATGGCAGCTCAACCCTCAATTTGAAATGGGCCAGCCAAAAAGACTATCGGCGCAATGTGCAGATGATCTTCCAGGACCCCTACTCCAGCCTGGACCCACGCATGTCAGCTTTCGAGCTCATTGCTGAGCCGCTGCGACGCTATAAAGTCTTCGATTCCAACGCGAAATTGGTTGAATATGTCATGGAGTTGATGCGTACGGTAGGCCTGGATATACGTTTCATTAATTCATATCCGCACGAGATGGATGGCGGCCGCCGCCAGCGCATTGGCGTTGCTCGCGCCCTGGCACTGAACCCAGTGTTTGTGGTTTGTGACGAGCCTGTTTCAGCCCTGGATGTTTCCATCCAGGCTCAGATTCTGAACCTGCTTATGGACCTTCAGGAGCAACGCAATCTTTCTTACATGTTTATTACGCATGACCTTTCGGTGGTCAAGCATATTTCCAATCAGATCATGGTGATGTACCTGGGCCAATGCGTTGAGCAAGCCGCTACCAGCGACCTCTTCGCTGAGCCTCTACATCCCTACACCAAAGGTCTTTTAGCCGCCATTCCACAAGTGCAATTGAACCCCAATAAGAAACGCGTATTGCTCAAGGGTGAGGTAACTGATCCTATCAACCCTGAACCGGGTTGCCGATTTTTCAAACGTTGTGAATTTGCAAGCCCTCGTTGTGTTCAAGGTCCTATTGATTTAATAGAGGCCAGACCTGGTCACTTCGTGGCTTGCGTGCTTTATCAAAAATAGATACGGAGGAAGAATGAAACTTTTTAAAGGAGTCGTCTGGGTATTGCTGATCGCCTTGCTGTTTACAGCTTGCGCACCTGCAGCGCCAACCACAACTTCTTCAGATGGCGCAGAGGTTGCTGAAGCGCCCGCTAAAGCAGTTGATACCAACCGGGTTGTCAATGTGGCTTATACGGCCATTTGCAAGAACTTTGACAACACCACCAATGTGGGTATTGCCGAGCAAGCCTGCATCAACCAGGTTTATGACTCATTGCTCTACAAGGATTTCGAAGGAAACCTGCAGCCTCAATTGGCCAAAGAGTGGAAGATTTCTGAAGATGGCCTTGTTTACACATTCATCCTTCGTGATGATGTCAAATGGAGCGATGGCAAACCATTTACCGCTGAAGATGTAAAAGCCAGCTTTGATTACTACGTGACAAGACCCGGGGTCTCCTGGTTCTTCGCTGAACAGTTACAGGAAACCAAAGTTGTGGACCCCTACACCGTGGAATTAACTCTCCAAAAACCAAATGCTGCCTTCCTTGTGACCATGGGCTTGCCACAATATGGCTTCATTATGGCCAAGCACGTCCTCGATCAATATGGGGACACAATTGGATCCACCATGGAATCCATTGTCGGTACCGGCCCCTATACCGTGGTTGACTGGCAGACAGATGTCTCAGTTACTTTTAAAGCCAAGGAAGATTATTGGCAAGGCCCTGTGGACGTTAAAAACCTTAAGCTACTCAAAGTTGCTGACCTGAACTCAGCTGTCGTTGCCCTTCAGACTGGTGAATTGGATGTTTACTACAACCCGGTCAAAGGCAGTGCATATGACACTTTAAGCAAATCAGAAAAAATTAAGATTGATGAGTTCTTGAGTGCCCGCAACGAAGCAGTCTATATGTACTACAAGAGCGGAATGTTCTCAGACCTGCGCATGCGCCAGGCAGTAGCCTACGCTTTGAGCAAGGAAGAAGCCCTTACCGTAGCCGCTGAAGGCCGCGGCGTCCCGGTACAATATCCCGGCGATATTGGCCCCCGTATGGCTGGCAATCCGGATATCAAACCCAGCATCACCTACGATCAGGACCTTGAAAAAGCAAAAGCCCTGGTCAAGGAAGCTGGCATGGAAGGTGCTAAGGTAGTTGTGAAATCCTATAACACAGAGCCTTATGCCACCTTGGGCACCTATATCCAGAATGTATTGGTAAAGATTGGTCTGGATGCTACTGCTGAACAGATGGAACGGGCCACCTTTCTCGACCAACTTGAAAAAGAAGAAATCATGATTATGCCCTTCACTTGGGTTGGTTCAACCTACGACATCGATGAAGTTTTAAATACTTCAGTCTACTCGAAAAATGTTGGCACATCCGCCAATTACGGTTACTACATTGATGAAGAGATGGACAAGCTTGTGGATGCCTCCCGCGCTGCCCGCAACACTGAAGAACGTTTGGAGATTGAACAGCAGATCATCGAGAAGTTCATGGCTGATGTGCCTTTTGTCACCCTCTATGCCGTTATGTATGCTATTCCCCATACGGCTGAGCTCACCATGGATAACCCACA
>CAYMNM010000082.1:0-9736 GCA_964391795.1 uncultured Anaerolineaceae bacterium
GGTGTGGACCGTATTTCAAAGTTTATCCTGCGGGTCACCATGATCGTGATGGCTTTTCTCATCCTTGCCAACATCCTGATTGACGGTAAAGGGGTGGACATTCCAGAGCTGCTAATCTTTGCCATTGCTCTGGCTGTTTCAGTTATTCCTGAAGCCTTGCCACTAGTGCTTACCTTCGCACTTTCACGTGGGGCTTTGGATATGTCGAAAAAGAAAGTCATTGTAAAACGCCTAAGCTCGGTGCAGGACCTTGGCAGTGTGAACCTGCTTTGTACCGACAAGACGGGCACCATCACGGAGAATAAGCTTTATTACCAGGCCTCCTACCAGGCCCCTGATTCTGTTTTCGATCCCATGGTTCTGGCGCGCCTGGCTGCCATCAACCTCAATAAAGCGGTTCCCGAGCCGTTCGACCGGGCGGTGGATGCGGCCGTAAACCAGGAACAACGCCAAATCGTTGACCAATATCAGATCATCCAGGAAGAAGCCTTTGACCCCGCGCTACGCAGCAATGGCGCCTTTGTCAAAAATCAAGAAGCCCAGGAACTGCACATCCGCCGTGGCAGCCCGGAATACTTCATCAGGTTAGGCTTTGTTGATCTTGAAAAAGTAAAGAGCTGGATGGATACGGAAGAAAAACTTGGCCATCGCGTGCTGGGTACCAGCTATGATAACGGAAGCGGACCAATATTTGCTGGTTTTGTTTCCTTTGAAGATCGATTGAAGGCATCAACCAAAACCACGGTTGAATCTGCTAAAGCACTGAACGTTAGAATTACCATCATCACCGGCGATTCAATGATGGTGGCTAAAGCCGTCGGGCGCGATGCTGGCCTGGTGACCAAGGAGGATGAGGTTATTGAAGCTCGAAAATTCCTGGACTTACCATTGACGGAAATCCACGACCGCATCGGTCAGATTCGGGTTTTTGCCCGCACGACCCCGGAAGAAAAGCTGGAACTTATCAATTTGCTCAAAGAACAGTTTAGTGTAGGTTACCTGGGCGAAGGTATCAATGATGCCCCTGCGCTCAAGGCGGCCAATGTGTCCATGGTAGTCGAATCTGCCTCAGATGTGGCACGTGAGACCGCGGATATCGTGTTGCTTGACAGTGACCTGCACGTCATTGTGGATGGTATTCGTATCGGGCGCACAACCCACATCAACACACTCAAGTACATACGGGCGACCCTGATTTCCAACTTCGGTAATTTCTTCTCTGTGGCGATGGGCTCGTTATTGATCAGTTTCTTGCCGATGCTGCCCAAGCAACTGTTATTACTTAACCTTCTCTCAGACTTTCCGATGATGGCCATTGCGTTTGACAGAGTTTCGGATGACGAGATCACAAACCCCCAGAAATACGACTTCAGGTCGCTCTACATCACCTTCATGACCCTGGGTTTGGTTAGCACGGTCTTTGACTTTTTGTACTTTGCCCTGTTCTACCGCATTTCCCCGGCTGTTTTGCAAACCAACTGGTATATTGGCAGTGTGCTTACTGAACTATTGCTGATCTTCTCTATCCGCTCAGTCAAGCCGCTTTGGAAAGCCGGTTTGCCTTCAAAGCTCATCCAGATACTTTCTTACGGTGCGATGATTTTAACGGTTGCCATTCCGCTAGTACCGTTCACCCGCGACTTCTTCCAGTTTGTGCTACCCACCTGGCAACAACTGGGCATAATTTTCGGTATCGCGCTGAGCTACCTGGTGGTAACCGAAGTGGTCAAGCGCCCGCTGGCAAGGTTCCTCAAGCTGCAAGCCTGAAATCTCAAAAGTCTGTAATCAAAGAGGCTCCCGGTGAGCCTCTTAATTTTTTAAACACCAACTCAGCGGATTTGTTGAACGGATTTATAATCCTCTGGTTCAAACAAATCTGAGAACAGAGAAGATGATATGCCAAAAAGAACGCTGAAGCGCCAATTCAGTCTTTTACAAACAATAATGCTGGGAACTGCTGGCACATTAGGTATGGAAATCTTTGTGCTAACAGGCCATGCAGCCGCGATTGCCGGCCCAGCAGCCGTGTTGGCCGTCATTATTGGCGGTATCCTGAGCTTTTCAATTGCCCTTAATTATTGCGAGATGGCAACAACCTACCCTGAAACCGGTGGAGCAATGACCTATGTGCGCGAAGCCTGGGGCAAAGGTTTGCTGGCTTTCCTGGTGGGCTCGATGGATAGCATCTCCTCCACCTTCTATACAGCGCTTTCATCTGTCGGTTTTGCCTACTCAGCCTCCGTGTTCATCCCCAGCTTGCCAATTGTTCCTACGGCTATCGGGGTCATCATCATCTTTACGATTTTGAATATTCTGGGCGTTACCAAGGTTGGCAACCTACAGTTAGTGATGGGGGCTGGCCTCGTGGTAGCATTTGCGATTTACATCATTGGCGGTTTTGTCTCCCCCAGTGGTTTCCACCCACAAACCTTGCTGCCAAATGGACGTTTTTTTACCTCCGATAATCCAATTACAAACATTGGCGTCATCTTGCGCACCCTGGCCTTGATTTACGCAGCCTATGTGGGTTTTGAGGTCATTGCAGATGATGCTGAGGAGATTAAGAATCCTACAAAAAACATACCGATTGCCATCCTGATCAGCCTGGCCATCATTACGCTCATCTACACTTTGTCTACAGTGGTTGCTTTAGGTACCTTGCCTTACACTGAATTGGCTGGCTCATCCACAGCTATTTCTGATACAGTACAAAAATTCTTTCCTGGTTTTGGTATTGTCTTGGTAGGAGTTGCTGGTATGGTTGGCTCGCTGACCTCGGTCAACTCGGCCATGCTGTCGGCCACACGGGAAAGTTTTACCCTCAGCCGTGATGGTGCCTGGCCAAATATCCTTTCGCGTCTCAACTGGGTGCGCGTTCCTTTTGTCGCCATTATTTTTATTGGCATTGTCTCCATTCTGATCACTAGCGTAGGCCTGGTTGATTTTCTGAGTTTTATCACTTCTGCAGGCTATTTATTTGTGCTTTTCTTTTCCAATCTTGCCATGATTCAACTGCACCGCAAATATCCCTACTTGCACCGGCCTTTCAAAGCGCCATTCTTCCCGTTAACGCCCATCCTTGCCTCTATCACTTGTTTGGTAGTCATCCTCTTCTCTGAATTGAGGGCTTTACTCTTCACTGGAGGAATTATCCTTCTGTTTTCCATTTATTATGTGGTTCGTTTGGGTGTTCATGCCTGGACCGAAGAACGTAAGCGCAGCCTCTCACCAGGGCGCTTTCGCCTGATAGTTCCCTATCAACCCAATGAGCGCATGCACAGTGTGGTCAAACTGGGCGCGATCCTCGCCAAAGCCCGCCAGGATACTACCATGTGCATCCTGCAGGTTTTGCCTGAAAGCGAAAATCTGGAAGAGCGTGAGGAAAATTCCCGGCAAATCGACGAATCCAACCGCTACATCCTGCGGAAATTTGTTAACTACGCGGTGGATAATAATGTCCCGCTCTACAGCAAGATCGTCCGGGGTGAAACGCTGGCTCAGGGCATTCTGGATGTCACCCGCATGGATAATAACGTGCAGTTGGTAATCTTTAAATGGCCTGAGAATCCGGGAGATGAGGCGAAATTCCGCAGCACCATTGAAGAAATCACCTCTGCTGGTATCGTGAATATCGGCGTGCTTTACGATAAAGGGATCAATCGCCTGGAACATATTCTTGTTCCGGTAGGTGGCGGGTACCATTGCCGGCTGGCCATCCACATCGGCGATGACCTGGTAGATGCAGAAAACGAACAGGTCGATTACCTGCGCATTGTGGCAAAGGGTCTTGAAAAATCGGTCTATGAAGATCAGATGGCCTATCTGCAGGAAATTGTTATGACGGAGTTGGATGAGATACCCGGAAATGTGGGTTTGCACATTACAGAAGCCGATAGTGTGGCTGAGGCCATTATTGAAGAAGCCAAGAACTACGCTTACGATTTGATCATTATCGGCTCTCACGAGGGCAACCATGCTGATCAACCTCTCTTTGGCGAGTTGGTAGAGAAGGTGAGGTTGGAAGTGCCTTGTTCCACTCTCATTGTTCGGCATCACGAAACCCGTACCGCTTCATGGCTGCGCAAGCAGTTGAAATCCAAGGTAGCTGAGGAAGGATCAGCAGCTTAAGCAGCTGGCCCCTCAATGAACTTGCTCCGTTAATCGAAAACGAATCTTTTTTGGGGTGCCTGTTTTCGATTGGGTGAAACCAGGCACATGAGGGGCAATACCCTATATAATTAAATCCTCTGCTGATCAGGCCTTAAGGAGCGACTTTGACCGATCCCAAAATTCATCTTGCCTTCCGATTCCACGGTAATTTTTACCACTCGTACCGCGGAGATACGCCGGATGAGCTTGGCTTTGGTCAGGATATTCGCATCATTCGTAACACGCTAAATGTGCTTGATGAATTTAATAACCGTGGTGTTCCAGTGTGTGGCACCTGGGATTTTGAGAATTACTATTCCCTTGAAAAAATTATGCCGGAGCACTGCCCGGACATCATTGAGTCCATGCAGCGTCGGCTCGCTTCAGGTATGGATGAAGTTGAGTACATGTCCTACAACAACGGCTTCATCAATGCGCATACCCCGACTGAGTTTGAGCTTGCCATGAACCTCGCCAAAACGAATCCGCAAGGTTCGGGCCTGGCTGACCTTTTTGGCGCGAAGGTTGCCAATATTGTCCGCCCGCAGGAAATGATGTACTCACCCATCCATCTTAAACTTTATCAGCAAGCAGGCATCAGTACTATCAGCCTCTACTACTCAGCTGTGCCCTTTAATGCTTTTAGTAATTTCATCCCATTACTCAGTGAGTCAGAGCGCTATAACCCGCTCACCCTTAGCTACCCTGGCATAAAAGAAAAGATGACCTTACTGCCAGCCTACAACATAGGTGACCTGGTGGATCACATCAGCCTGAAACGCTGGCTGAAAGGCATGCGCAAAGCCCAGCTCAAGAACACTCAACCGGAGGATATGCTACTAATCCTGGACCAGGACGCGGACGACACTATTTGGTTCGGTTATGGGGCTCCAAAATGGGTCAAAAGCATCTATCCGGATCTTTTTGGTCTCCAGGGGTTGGTTGAGAGCGTCAAAGACCTTAATTTTCTCGAGTTCACCACCCCTGGCCGATATCTACAAGATCATCCGCCATTCAAGGAAATCAGTCTTGGTCAGGATCTGGCGGATGGGAGTTTTGACGGCCTGGCGAGTTGGGTAGAGAAGTGGTCCAACCATCAGCTCTTTACCGGCCTGGAACGTTCCCGCCTGATGGACTTGCAGACCCAGGCACTGGCCCGATTGGATGACACAGAAGCCCAGGCAGGCTTGCAGGATACGTTGCAGCAACGCGTGAAGATCCTCACCACCACCCATTTTGGTATGGCCGCGCCGGTGATGAACCTAACCCGGGAAAAGGTTGGGGCTGAGATGGTGCAAGCGGTAGTCTCAGGTTCGGCTACCAATCTTGTCCGCGTTTTGGGCGATGCGCCTGCTGATGGCTTCACCTTGCTTGATTACCAAAGAGGGGCGGATAATGATGCCGTCAAATTTACACCTAAGCCTGCGAACCATCTAATCCAATTACCACTTAAAGACGCGGGGCGGATTGCCGCGCATAGTCTGCACTGTGATGCCAACAAACTTGATTTTGCGGTGCTTCGTCGAGACGACCAGCATTTGCTCGTTTTCAAGGATTCCTTTTCGGCCTCCGAAAGTAAACAATACCGATTCGTGCCAGGTTCAAGTTCAATTCAGGTGCCAACAGACGGCCTCGAAGCCAATCCCTCCAGGCTTAGAAATAACATGATTCAATTGGAACTGGATTCTGATGGGCAAATTCAAAGACTTTCCAGCATGTCGCAAACCTACAGTAGCTTTAGTTCAGCTTCAACATCCATAAGGTACGCAGGCAAGACATATGCCGTCAATCATTGGGAATTAAAGTCAGCTAAAATTCAGGCACCAATTGCACAACTAACCCGCGGTGGCGTCATCACTCTCCCGGGAGGGTTTGATGCTGCGATCCTTCAAGAATTCTTCTTGCTCGAGGGGTTGCCCTACCTTTACTTCTGGACTCACCTGCGTTTGCCACGTACCCCCGACAAAGGCTTCAACCGGGGCAAAGCCCAACGTTTACAGCAAGCCTGGGACCTACGCTGGCAGGAACTGATGCCTTTTGAGATAAGAATGGCATTTGAGCATCCAGGGCAGGTGCGAATCTGGAAGCATGATTATTGCGGCCAGGTGACCTCTTACCACCCGGATTACTCACAGTTCACCCCCAACAAGAGCCTTGCAAGCATCAACAATCACATCACCGATGCCTGGGTGGCCGTTTCTGATGGCTCTCAAGGGCTCCTTTTAGCCCAAAACGCCGACTATCTTGCAAATGTGGCTTTCTGCCCCATGCGCTCAGTGCTTGGGACCAATGGGCTGGAATACCGCTTGAACCCCTTTGGTACCTATACCGGCAACCAATACCGTTATGCCCTTTCTAAAACGGGGCTGGGGCGTTTCTTGGCCACCAAAGTAGCCCCTGCTGGGCAGCTCGACCCCCTGGCACCTTCCTACAACGGCCGCACGCTCAGCTTTATGCTCATGATCGCACCTTATGATGGGGATGCCCCCAATCAGAGCTTGCAGGCTGATGCCGAAGCCTTTGCCTACCCGGCAGCTTTCAAAGGTGATGAAACCCTCTTTGATTTGCCCGCTCATCGAGCCTGGCAGCCAAGTGGTTTGGGTGAAAACCCGGATGGACTTGGCCCAGGTTTGGCATATGCAGGGGGTCCTGGTAAATGAATAACCCAAACGAATCGGGAGAGACGAAAAATCTTGAGTCCAAACCTACGGAAGCGCTGGTTGACGAACCTGTCACAAGCTTACCAAACCCGGCCCTGAAGCCTAATCCAAAGCCTCTGAAACCGATTTGGCGCGTCCTCATGCTGGTGTTGATAATCGCCATCACCGTGGCGCTCTTCATTCTGAGGGAGAAACTGCAGAGCCTGCAAAATTATGGCTATGTGGGAATCTTCTTGCTTTCCATCGCTGCTAATGCCACCATCATCCTGCCTATACCGGGCGTAGCCTTTACCACGGCCATGGGAGCCATTTTCACCCCTTGGAAGGTGGCCATTGCCGCAGGCGCTGGGGCTGCAATTGGCGAACTTACCGGTTATGCTGCCGGGCTTAGCGGTGAAGCCTTGATTTCAAATAACAAACACTACACTTACCTGCTCAACTGGATGCAGAGCCATCCCAGGTGGGCTTTTGGGCTGATTGTGATTTTGGCATTCATCCCCAACCCTCTTATGGATGTGGCTGGCATGGTCAGCGGCGTTTTGCGCATTCCAGCCTGGAAGTATCTGCTGGCTTGCGCCATTGGAAAAATTGGGAAAATGATGCTCTTTGCTTATGCAGGCAGGCTCTCACTCAACCTATTTCAGGCCAAGTAGAACAGCTCAACTATTCGTATCTGCCAATTTCAATAAGTTTGCTGATAAATACGAGGCGGTCGTCTCGGGCGTTGTTGGTGCAGGTATAAAGGCTCAGAAAGCGGTCTTTTTCAGTCAACTCAACTTCAGTGCGAAATTCCGCCTCTGTGTTGAGCCTCTCAAGGTAAGCTTTTAGTTCGTCTTCAGTTTCAAAATTGGGAACCAGCAGGGTGGGGTCATCCGGTTTGACGACCATAATGGCGGCAAACTGAGCACGAAAAATGGTTGTGGGGGTATAGAGGTAAAACTCGGGGTTCTCTTCCAAAACGCGTTTGTTGCGAAAGCGTATCAGATTGCTGAACATGCGTCCGTTATCCCAGTTATGGCCGTAAATTACGATGTTCTGGTCATTTCCGTCAGGTTTATAGCGCATGTCAAAATAGATGGAGCCCATTTTGGCAGGTTTCTTATCAAAACCGATTTCCAGGTAATACTCATTATCCGGCCCCAAGAGTACGGGATGGTTGATTCCTGCAGCCTCAATTTCGATCCAGCCTTTGATATCAGGGTTAATGGTTTGCAGAGCCTCAAAATCTTGTTTGAACTCCCGTGAGACTTTGGCAAACTCCGCGGCGTGCGGGTTGGGTGTGGAGGTGGGAGTAGGCGTGCTGGTAGGTGGGGTCGTGCTGGCAGCAAAAGTAGGGGAAGGGGTTGGCGGTGCAGGTGTGGCGGATGCTGTGGGGGTTGCCGTAGCAAGGTCAGGGCTTGGCGTAACTGGCATGGAAACCCTCTGGGCTGAGCCGCAGGCAGAAAGTGCCATTCCAGCAAGCAAGATCAGGATCAAGAGACCCAATCGAGATCCTCGGTGCAAATCAGGCAACTG
This sequence comes from uncultured Anaerolineaceae bacterium, assembly GCA_964391795.1. Classification (GTDB taxonomy): domain Bacteria; phylum Chloroflexota; class Anaerolineae; order Anaerolineales; family Anaerolineaceae; genus Mesolinea. Next base: position 8,325 of record CAYMNM010000082.1, read on the forward strand.
ATGATGACTCACACCACTATTTTAACGGATTTCTCAAACCTATGTTAGTGTCTATAGATTGAGATAGATAAATTTCTCAGCATGCAATAGAATCAGATCACGAATTGTTTCAACGTGGTGCAGGAAGGTTCGGCAGTCAGGTATTTTTTTGAATGAAAACGGCTTTGCGTTTTAGCTTTCCGCGTTTTTTTCAAGCCTTTACTATAGGCTTGATTGCGGCTGGATTGATGCTAAGCCAGGTTTCTGCCGCAGCAGTCATTCCTGATTTGCCATCATCCATGGCGCAAACCCGTGCCCAGGTGGAGCTTTCTCCTACCGGGCGTTATTTTGTTTTCTTTGAAGGCCTGTCTGCCCTGCAAAAAACTAAGGCCAATAAAGGCCAGATTCAATCTGCTCTGGTGCAAAACGAAGTGGCTAAGGTGCGGGCTGCCCAGGTACATCAGATCAAAGATCTTGAAAAGTTGATTGGCAGGAAACTGTCTGAACGCAAGCATTTTGACCTTGTTCTTAACGCGGTGGCGCTTGCTCTATCTCTGAAAGAGGCTGAGCTGATTGCCGGTCTTCCGAGTGTGAAAGACGTTCAGCCGGTACGAATACGGGAACTGGCCACGGATGCCGGACCCACCTGGGTTGGCGCTCCGCTGGTTTGGGAAGATCCTCTTTTGACTGCTACTACTTCATCCATGGGAGAAGGAGTTGTCATCGGCGTGCTGGACACGGGCATCAACTTCGACCACCCCTCTTTTGCCTCCGAACCAATTATTTCAGGAGATACCTATATATATCCCCGATTTGATCCCCCTCACTACTTCGGTGTTTGCGCTGACCCTACATCTCTATTTTATAGCAAATGTAACAACAAACTCATTGGAGCATACTATCTCAGTAATGGCACTGGCATTCCTACGGATGATGACCCTGAAGATACACACGGGCACGGCAGCCACACAGCCAGTATTGCTGTAGGTAACAAGGTAATTTCAATTTCCACAATCTACAACGCAGATAACAAGACCTGGTATTCTTACTCGACAAGCATCAATGGCATGGCACCCCATGCCCAATTGATCGTTTATGATGTCTGTCATAGTGGCAGTTGTTCGGATCTTGATTTAGCCGCAGGTATTCAACAAGCTGTGCACGATGGTGTGGATGTTATCAATTACTCCATATCCAGTGAAAATAGTCCTTATATCGATCCAATGGAGTTGGCATTTCTGGAAGCATACGAAGCTAATATTTTTGTCTCAGCAGCGGCAGGTAATTATCCTCAAATTAACCATCTCAGTCACGAGGGACCTTGGGTTAGCACAGTTGCTGCTACCACGCATGACCTAAGAAACGTTGCGGCTCCAGATATTTGGGCCAGTTTTTCATGGCCAGGCCCAACAAATTATGGTCTAGAACTTCTG
>CAYMNM010000083.1:0-9472 GCA_964391795.1 uncultured Anaerolineaceae bacterium
ATTTCTACGAAGTTACTCGTTGAGTTCTTCGTAGTACTGTCATAGTCTCGACATGGTACGTCTGGGGGAACATGTCAAATCCGTGCACACTCACAATTTCGTAATCTTCTGCCTTGAAAGTTTTCAAATCTCTAGCCAAGGATGAAGGATCGCAGGAGATGTAGATGATCTGTTCGGTTCCCAAGCTCAGTAAAGCTTGCCTGGCCTTTGCTTGCAGGCCTGAACGGGGCGGGTCAAGCACTACCAATTGCGGATGGGGAATGTCTTCGACAAGGGAGGGCAAAATCTCTTCCACCGCACCTTCATAAAGCTCAATGTTGTCAAACTCTTTTAGATTATCCACAAAATCGTAGCAGGCAGAAGCTGAAGCTTCAATGGCTACCAGGTGGTCACATTTTTCTGCCAGGAACTTACTAAAGAAGCCAACCCCACTGTAGAGTTCAAGAATTTCCGGTATCGGTTTTGAAGGCAGTAAACTGAGCACATGGGTGAGCATCTCTTCAGCCACTTCAAGATTGACCTGGAAGAATGACTCAGGTGAAACCAGAAATTCTTTGCCATGCGACTCGTAAAGCAGAGAATCCTCACCTGCCAACATGAAGATGCCAGGAACCCCTTTAGCCTTGTATGCCAGCGAAATCGGTAGATCCGTTTCAAGCTCAGGGGGTTCAGGTTCGGTGCCTTCAAGAAGAGCCAAAATTTCACCCCGAGAATCTTCCCGGAATGAGACCCTGCTCAGCTGATGGTCTTCAGCAATTTCAAGCAGAGGCCAGGTTTGCTGGATGCCCTCGAGCGGCAAAAGACAGCGCTCGATGGGAACGAGTTGATTACTTTCCGCGCTCATAAAGCCAAGATTGCCGCTGGTAAAGGGGTGAAATTGAACCTGGTTTCGGTAAGCAAAAGGGTGCGGTGAAGAGGTAAACTCCAACGCATGACTGAAACTCAGACCGCCGATGCGTTCTAACTGTTCCTTAAGAATGCTTATCTTTAGCTGAACCTGGTCTGCATAGTCGAGCATCTGAGAATGGCAGCCACCGCACACGCCAAAGTGCGGGCAAGGTGGCGAGACTCTCTGTGGTGAGGGTCTATTGACTTCCAATAACCTGGCGTGGGAATATTTACCTTTTTCATCAAGCAGTTCAACAGTCACTTCTTCGCCGGGTAGAGTGAACGGCACGAAGATAGCCCGTCCATCTGCTAAGTGGCCCAAACCATCACCGCCGTATACGCATTTTTCAATCTTGAGTTTGTTTTGCATACCTCAATTTTACATGAAAGGTCAATCTAGATATGACTGTGAAGTATTTGGTTCTCGTTTACTAAATAATTTAATAAGATTTGTGAAAATTTTCCTTAATAACTCTGCCAGGTGTTATACTGGCACTTGAAAGGAGCTTTACAAAATGAATCCAAAAGAATTGTCTGACCATATTGTCCGTATATTGCACCTCGAAACCTATCCAGTTGCGGTCACTCTCTACGAAAACAAGAAAGATATGCCCCGAGGACCGCTTCCTCACAAGCACAATTTTTGCCAACTAGTCTCGTTAGCAAGAACCGCTGGAAGAACAAATGCCAGTGTACCTGATAAGATGATTTGCGCTTTCGGGGCAGCTTCTATAGGTTTAATGAATACTCCTGAGGTTATCCGGACAGGGGCTGCGGCTGTGGGAGCTTACGTGGATGATCCCATGGCAGCAAAAAAATTCATGAACAATGTCTACAAACTTGGCGACACAGGCAAGAAGTATGAGGGCGTTATGGTACAACCGCTTTTTGCTGTTGAGGAAAATCAGCAGCCTGATGTTGTATTAATCTATTGTAATCCGCTCCAAGCTATGCGCTTGATCCATGCCAATGCATACGAAACTGGAGAAAAGATAACCGCTGATACAGTCGCTGAAGGGGCCATGTGTTCAGCTACTGGTTTTGCAGCTGGTGAACAGAAAGCAACTATTGGCTTTCCTTGCGCTGGAGATCGAATCTTTGGTGGAACTCAGAGCCATGAACTTGTTTTCGCAGCACCATTTAGTTGGGTTGCAGAAAAATTAGTGAACAATTTGGAGCAGACTGCGAAAGGTGGCTTCTCAGTGGTTCCAGTTTCTCCCAATATGAACTGGACCCCGGCAATGCCACCTGCATACACTGTACAAGAAGAAGACCTTTAGGATTCTCGAACCAATAATCAAGTTAAATGCACTTCCAAGTTGGACAAGTTTTCCAAGCATTGGAGGTGCATTTTATTGTTTTTTGTTATAAAGAACGGATCTGAGCTTTTGTTTAAACAAATTAGTCTCGCATATTTTCTGCGCTACTAAATACCAATTTCGTGTTTATGAAGTTCCATTTAAAAGATATTAGACTGACATTTCAAAATAGCACGAAGATAGCCCGGCCATCTGCTAAGTGGCCTAAACCATCACCGCCGTATACGCATTTTTCAATCTTGAGTTTGTTTTGCATACCTCAATTTTACATGAAAGGTCATGCAAACTTTCATGGAAACAAGTTTCAAGATCAAAGGGTGGCCTATCAAGTAACCACATTGAATTTTGTGAAAAAAAGCGCAAAAAATTGGGGCTAAGCGTTATACTATGCACAGGCCACTGGCCATCAATCACCACTGTGTACATATAAAAGGAGAGATTAAATTATGAAGTACGGACGCACTTACAACTTCTCTGCCGGCCCAAGCATGCTCCCTGAAGCAGTTCTGGAAGAAGTCCAGGCTGAACTCCTGAATTACCAGGGTTCCGGGATGAGCGTCATGGAAATGAGCCATCGCAGCAAAGTCTTTGAAGACATCTTGCACGAAGCCGAAAAAGACTTACGTGAACTGATGGCAATTCCTGAGAACTATAAAGTTTTGTTCATTCAAGGCGGGGGCACACTACAGTTTGCAATGGTTCCAATGAACCTGATGAAAAACGGGGTCGCGGATTACGTTAATACAGGGTCCTGGTCTAAAAAAGCCATCTCCGAGGCTAAGAAATTTGGGAAAATCAATGTCATTGCCAGCAGCGAAGACAAAAACTTCAGCTACATTCCGGATTTAAGCAATGTGACCGTCTCCCCGGATGCCGATTACGTCTATATCTGCGAAAATGAAACCATCAATGGCACAACCTGGCAATCCCTGCCAGAAACCAACGGCAAACCCCTGGTTTCAGATCAAAGCTCGATGTTCCTTTCAAAACCTTGCGACGTCAGCAAGTATGGCCTCATCTGGGCTGGTGTGCAAAAGAATGTAGGCCCTGCTGGTTTGGCCATTGTCATCATCCGCGAAGACCTCATCAGACGTGAAGATATGGATCCCAAGGTTCCCACTTATCTGCGTTATGATACCCATGCTGATAACGGAAGTCTTTACAACACCCCCAACTGTTGGGCCATCTATGTCTGCGGCAAGGTCTTCAAATACCTCAAAAACTTGGGCGGTCTCGAGGCCATGAACAAGCTCAACCAGGAAAAAGCCGCTCCATTGTATGCCTACCTGGATAAGAGTGAGATGTTCCACGGCACCGTTGACAAGAAAGATCGCTCGCTGATGAATGTACCCTTCACCACAGGTGACAAAGAACTGGATACAGCCTTCGTAAAAGCCTCAGTAGAAGTTGGTTTTGACAACCTCAAAGGCCACAAGAGCGTAGGCGGTTTGCGGGCTTCCATTTACAACGCCATGCCCAAAGACGGCGTTGATGCTCTGGTGGACTTCCTCCAGAAGTTTGAAGAGGAACACGTCAAGTAAATTGTTCTGAGTAACTTGCATTTGGAATGCGTGCTGCACCTCAAAAATTGGACATAAAAACCAAAGCTTGAGGTGCAGTTTTTGGTCTTGCAGAAAACCTGGGATAACGCTATAATGCAACACTCACGGGCGGTTAGCTCAGTTGGTTAGAGCATCGCGTTGACATCGCGAAGGTCGTAGGTTCGAGTCCTATACCACCCACAAAAAGCCGTAAGCTACGGCTTTTTCTATTTAATCCAGGTTTCTATTTATTTTGGGTTTTGAGCTTCCAGCAGCATCTCTTGAAAGTTTAGACCTTGTGGGCGAATGGATACGCCACTCAGATTGGGGGGCAGCATACGCGGTAAACAAAGCGGGGCTACATCTCCACGAATTGGATAATTCTCACTGAGAGCTTTACTGACGCCGCCAAAGCCAAGCGTAAAACCCAGGTCTTGATAGGGGGTCATATCAACAGGGCAGATCTCATAAGGCCAGGAAAGCGCAGTGGGTTTAAAGCCCAACATCACCTCCATTGCTTCTTGAGCATTTGCCATATCCTCAGCGTGCCAGGCTGGGCTGGCCTGCCCAAACGGCAGGTTGGATGCAGAGTGCACCCCCAGGCTAAAGTATTCAGGTTGGGCAGCAGCTTCCTTGAGTAACTCCCAGCAACTATTCTCACTGCAAGCCGGGTTGCTTTCAGGGGACATGTCATTTGTCACGACAAAAAGGGTCATATGTGGTTGGCAACCCCAATCCTGGGCAGCATCGGCCATTATCCTTCTGATCTCTGGCAGCTGGCTGACTGTTTTGATAGTCACGTCATTGGTCAGCATGATCGAATTGGCGGGCAGATCTGTGTGTCCGTCGATGAAGGCTTGCATCTCTTCCAAATCAATAAAGTTGTAGCCCTGCTGACAAAGCGTATCCACTTCAGAACTAAAGGCTTCAGGGCTCATAGCGTATGCACCGTCATACATGTTGAAATCTACCCCATGATATTCAAGCACTAAAACGCGTTCAGCGCTGTCAGGTAAATAACTGGCACCTGGACTTGTAGTTTCATCAGTTACGGTTTGGCTGGCATTAGCTGCCTGCTGTTCATCCAACATTTGCTGAAATGAGGCTCCTTTGGGGCGCATGGATACCCCTGAAATTGCTGGGGGCAGTAGTCGGGGCAGACGCATAGGGGTAGGGTCATTGGCTTGAACCATCTGAGGTCCTGAAAGTCGCGTTAGTCCACCAAAAGCCAGTGTAAAGCCGCTTTCACTCAGGCGGTCTGTGTATGCATAAGCGGATTCGAAAGGCCAGGCCACCGCATAAGCAGTCAGGCCCGCGTTTTCCTTAATGGCAGCGTTTGCCTTTTCAAAATCAGCTTTTGTGATGTCAATGTGCCATTTGCTGGCATCGGAATGACTCCAGGAGTGTGACCCAAAGCTGAAGTAACCGCTGTCTTTGGCTGTTCGGATTGCTTTCCAACAGGCATCTTCCGCACAATTAGCGGTAAGGTCAGATTGCATGTTTCCCACCCAAATAAACACCTGGACATGCGGCCGATAGTGATATTGGGTTTCAATTTCTTTGAAGGTCTGGGTCATGGAATCTAATGAATTGATGTGTAAGGCAGAGAGATCGCTGGTGAGGATGATGGAGCGGCTGGGTAGGTCAATTTGGCCGTAAACGAAGGCCTCCAGTTCGTGCAGAGTAACAAAGTGGTACTCCTGCTCCAAAAGGGTTTCCACCTGGGTTTTAAAAGTAGCAGGGTCCATACTATAAGCGTTTTCGTACATGGTGTAGTCATCACCGTGGTATTCAAGGGCAGTGATGTACTTTGCTTTGCCATATTTTGTGATGAGTTTTTGTACCCGTTCATAATACGCTTGCGAGAGCTGGTCCTCATCCACCTGGCCGTAGGATTCCATTCGCGTTCTGATGCCTTGCCAGTTCGCAGGCAGAATGAATGGGGTTTGCGTTTTGGTAGGAGGTATATTCGTGGGGCTGGGTGACGGTGTCTCCACGACTGGCTCAGGTGAGGGGGGCAAAGGTGTGTCAATCAGCGGTTCGGGCTCCACAGTTGTATCAGCGGTTTGCGTCAAGGCTGTTTCAGCCTGGCTAAAAGCCCGGGTAGCAACCTGCACCGGATCTGGAGCCTTTTGGGTGCTGCAAGCTACGAACAACAAGAACAAAAGTAGGAAGGGGATTCTTATCTTTTTCATGGTAAGCTGTTCGCCAGAGCGGGAACAATGTTTCAATTATATATAGAAACCAATAACAATTTGTGCTGAGGTTTCACACTTTATTCTGTAACTCTTGTTCCAATACCGTTGGTACTAAGACTTATTAGTGGTCTTCTGGATACCAATAGAAAATTTCTTTGTTAAGCGGATGGTTGTAACCACCTAATGCTTCATAGAGTTTTTTTGCAGCTTCATTATCGCTCTGAGTGATCAAGAAGGTGTAATAGGCATTTTGCGACTTGGCTTCGTCAAGGATCATCTTCATGAGATTTGAAGCGATGTGCTGACGCTGATACTTCTCCTGCACGAAACAATGATAAACAATAAAAAAATCGTTTTCTTCGTCAATGCGCTTTAGCCGATAAGCTTTTACATACCCACAAACATCATCATCGAGCAAGGCTGCGTAAATGTAGATATACGGGTCCGCGAGTGTCAGTAAAACCTTACGATCTGTAGGTTGCTGTTGACGAAAAATTGTGACTATTTTTTTGGCGATGGCAAGGTCATTAACTGTCAATCTCTTGTATTCAATCATGTCTTACTCCTGCACTTGAGAGCTAATAGCATATTGCTTATAAAGAAATATCTTAGCCTTTGTATTCTATTTTAATAGGCAACTAAAGTATAATGCTCATGTTCTTGATTCAGATACATGACTTTTGTCATAGTAAATTAATTCGTGTAAAGGAATAGATGGTGACAAGATGAAAAAAACGATGGCTGACTATATTTCCGAAACCCCCCAAGTAATCAAAGAGAATATTGCCAGGGCACAAAGCCTGACAAATTCACTGGTTGAGGAATATGTAAAAAAGCCTTTCAAACGCATTTGGATTGTGGGTTCAGGCTCTTCATATAACGGTGCGCTCTGTGCGAAAGATTTCGTGAGAGAAACCCTGGGTGTGGATGTTACAGTAATCCCACCGGCTTCTTTTATGTACTTTGAGAACAACATCACCGAAGACGACTTTGTGTTTGTTGTCTCTCAGACCGGATACAGTACCAATGCCTTGGCGTCATTGGAATTTATTAAGTCTAAAGGCTTGCGCACAATTGGTGTTACAGGCGATGCTGAAAGTGATTTCAAAGCTGTATGCGATCTTGTGGTTGATTACGGCCTGGGTATTGAGACTGTCCATTATGTTACCAAGGGTGTGAGTACCTTTGTGGCATTTCTCGTTATGTTTGCCTGCGAATCCGCCAAGGCTCTCGGAAAAATGACCCCAGCTGAAGTTGAAAAGACTTATCAAGACGTGCTTTCAATTATGGCACAGCACCCAACCATCATCGCTGACACAAATAAATGGATTGACAGGAACATCAAAGACTTTTCCTCCATGCACGTGCTCTTTCTGTGTTCTTATGGTTCAAATTTTGGCACAATTTACGAGGGCGCGCTCAAAATTAGCGAGACGGTTCACATTCCCGCACTGCCACTTGAATGTGAAGAGTTCATCCATGGGCCATTCCTGCAGTTGGATCCCTCTTACTCCCTGCTCTTCCTGGATACCGGTGCTCAGGGCTCAGAACGCCTGCGCTCAATCTTTACTGCCAGTAAGATGATGACCGATCACACATTCCTGGTTACCGACCAGGCTATGCCAGGTGATGAAAAAGTACTGCAAGTGATGAAGACCCCAAACCAGTTGCTAAACCCATTGCTTTACCTGCCGGTTGTCCAGACAATTGCCCATCGGGTTTCCACCTATCCAGAACGCAACCAGCACCCATTGCTCGAGGGCTTCAAGAAAGCCATCCTCAGCAAGTCACCCAATTACAAGGAAGATTAAGGTGACGATGAAAAAGTACATCTATTGCGACCAAATTTACACTGAACGTGGATGTATCAGTGGAACAATCGAAGTAGAGGATACTAAGATCCTGCAGATTCATCAGGGCAGGATCGCGGCTGAACCGGGCGTTGAAGTTTTCGATTATAAAAACCTGAGGATTATCCCAGGTATGATTGAAATGCACCTGCACGGCTACATGGGTTGGAATGCCATGTCACCAGACCCTGAGGAAATTGTTGCCCTCAGTAAATCTTTGCTCACATGCGGGGTCACTGGTTACTTGCCTACCAACCATTACAGCAGTACGGTATTTGACAACAATAAAGCAATCGCTCACGTCATGAAATCTCCCCGGCAGGGTGCTAGGATTTTTGGTATTCACATGGAAGGCCCCTTTACCAGCCTGGAAAAACTTGGTTCAGTATTACCAGACGAAGTGCAGCCGGTTAGTATCGAGCTGATGGAGAAATACCTCACGACCTCAGAAAATCACATCAGCACAGTGACCATGGCCCCGGAAGTTCCCAATGCGGAAGAACTGATCTCTTTCTTGGTACGCAGGCAGATCAATGTTTGCATGGGCCATAGCAATGCTACCTACGCCGAAGCCAAGAGAGCCATTGATCTCGGTGCCATCATTACCCAAAAAACAGGCAATTGCATGCGTGGCATGCACCATCGTGAAATGGGTCTTTTGGGAGCAGCCGTTCTCGATCAGCGCCTTTACAACGAGATCAACTCGGATCTCGCCCACACCTCCAAAGAATTCCTGGATCTGATTTATCGTCTTAAGGGGCCATCCAGGCTCTGTATAGTCGCGGATTCCGGAGTTATGTCTGGCATGCCCAAAGCTGAATACGAATTACCAGACCGGGGAACCTACCGTGTAGGCCCTGACACCTTACTGCATATTGCAGATTGGACCATCGATGGTAGCATCTACAGTATGCTTTATGGTTTGCAGAACTGGGTGGAAGTGATGGGCATTCCCATGGAAGAAGCTGTTGTGATGGCTTCTCTTAATCCTGCAAAAGTTCTCAAGCTTGATCACCAAAAAGGAAGCATCCGTGAAAGTAAAGATGCCGACCTGGTGGTGCTGGATGCTGATTACAAGGTTTTGGCAACCTTTGTTGAAGGCAACCTGGAATACACAAGTGAGAGTAAACAGGTCTATCGAAATGAAAAGACCCTTGAATTTATGGTCAAGGCTTTTGATTAATTAGAAATTTTCGGATTATGCAAAAACATTTATAGTCGAAGAGGATGAAGGGAGAACATGACTGATATAAATATTGTTTTCGCAAGAGTAGACAATCGCCTCGTTCATGGTCAGGTCGGTATGGTCTGGGCTAACACCATGGGGGCAAATATTGTGGTTGTGGTGGACGATGATGTTGTGAATGATCCGGTTCAGCAGGAACTGATGCGCATGACCGTATCCACCAATAAACTGCCCATCCGATTTTGGTCGGTTCAACAGACAATCGACACGATTTGGAAGGCCTCTCCATCTCAAAAAATCTTTATCGTGGCCAAAACGCCAAAAGTGATGCGCAAACTGGTTGAAGGTGGAGTGCCTATCAAGGCCGTCAACATTGGCAATATGCACACCAGCCCAGGCAAACGTCAATTTAAAACAGCCTATGTATATGTGGATGATGATGACATGGCTGATATCGAGGCCCTGAAGTCAAAGGGCGTTCAAATGAGTA
>CAYMNM010000084.1:0-9379 GCA_964391795.1 uncultured Anaerolineaceae bacterium
TATGTGGTGAAAACTACACTCCTTGTCTAAACGTTCACCCATTAAAGTAAAGTGGACCTTGGACATCTCAATAAATAATTAGAATAATGTCATATAAATACCCTATTCTGAAAGTCTAAATTGAAAGAGAGCCACGATGAATTCCATGCGTAAGAATATTCGTGAAGCCCAAAGAAATAAACGCAAATCTCAAAATCTCTTAAAGATTGGGGCTGTGATACTGAGCCTCCTTGTTGTCGTCGTCGTAATTGTTGCTGCACTGAACCCTAATAAGCCAGGTAAATTGATGGGCGAGCCTGTTGCTATATCCTCAGCCGCACACGTTCCTGAAGCTGTCAAACCCGGACCATACAACTCAAATCCACCGGCAGGTGGCACCCATTATGACGAAAGCTATAGAGCGAAATTCTTTCAAGAGTCTGACTTGGCAAGCCTGTCACAATATCCTGAAGGTCATTTGGTACACAGCCTGGAACATGGTTACGTGATTTTTTGGTACAACTGTCAGTTAGCCGGGATTGATTGTGTTTCGCTCAAACAAACCATTCAAGATGTTATGGATAAAACTGGTGGGGATAAATTAATTGCTTTCCCCTGGTCTACCATGGACGTTCCCTTATCCATGACATCATGGGGCCGCATCCTCAATTTCACAAGCCCTGACCCTGAGCAAATGGAAAAATTTATTGAGCACAATCGTTATCAGGCTCCGGAGCCACATGCGGATTAGGGCAGGATTGTGCCCATATTAGCTGTGTAGATTGATTGATGAGCTATTCTGGCTCGGACACGTTGGCATTAATGAAGGTGCAAGTACTGCATTTCATGAATTCTTGACCTGTACCCGCACAGATAATCTCGACGACACTCCAGTTCTGCACGATTATCTGTATCTATTGGAACCAACCGTTCGATGATCGAGCAGGGGTAATCCTGGCATTCGGCACAAGAAATGAGAACACGCTCAATAGCGCACTCTCGAATTTCACAAGATTTGCACATGGGGGCTATAGTAGATGAACTGTGACAACCAGTACACCGCATTTCTTCAGGTTGATAATGATGATCCGCGGAAGAGTATTCAAGTGCCAACCAGATGCGTTGTGCATGATCATTTTCCCTGGTAGCCTGATAAACAGGGCATTCAATACAGACTTGACCACAATAGGAAATTTTGGGCATTTATCCTCCTAAAATCAAATACCACAAGCGGTGTCTGGTAGAGCAACCAGAAGTGTGTGGTGCAGTTTAAAAATTGCTGGCAGAAAAGTTAGAGTTGCATGATGGCAATTCTCAAGTAAATTGACTTCACTGCAAAAGCGGTATTTTACTGATCCAATAATCCTGGCCAGTTGATGGGGAGGTGGTTCAATTGATCCGTAAATATGGGAGCGCTTGATGGTGTGCACTACAAGGCTAACAGATGCCGAAATTAGCTGCTGGACTTTGTCTGGGATGTGAATTTCTAAAGCTTTTTCAATACTTGGTTTGACCTGAAAGACCTCAACAGCACCAAAACTTGGCATAGTTTCCTCCGTCGATCATACTGAATAATTACTCGGTAATCACTGTGCAGGATTCAAGCCAGTCAGAGCTTCAACTTGGCTTTATTCTTTTAGATTGACTCTTTGGTACAGGAAGAATTCCCCGTTTGTTAATCGCGGTCTGTCAGGAAAGCGATGAAATTGTTGAGCAATGGCTGTTTTACTGATTGGCATCATTTAGCGATTTGTTGCGGTAATATAGATCTCTTCGCCTTTCCCAACCCTGAGCTTCCCAAAAGGCATTTCCCGTGTCATTGCCAGTGTAAACCAGCAAACCGGCTTTGTTGATGCCCTCGGCTCTAAGGGCTGCCTCCGCATGCGCCACCAAATCTTTGCCAATCCCCTGACCGCGGAGCTCAGATTGGACGGCAGCATGATAGATGTAACCCCGCCGGCCATCGTGCCCTGAAAGAACAACACCGACGATTTCACCACGTTTTTCAGCAACAAAACATGTGTTTGGGTTTCTCTGCAAGAATCTGGCAATACCCTCACGCGTGTCATCCAGGCTGCGCAGACCCATCCCTTGTGTGCCCGACCAGAGGTGGTATACACCCTCGTAATCCTCAATGTTCATCAAGCGTGTTGTAAAATCTACCATTTCTACCTCTTTTCCAGTTTTTTATTATACCCACAGGCCCAGCTTATAAGCAGGAGGAGTTGATAAAGCGAGATATCTGTTATTCCCAAACATCTAAATGGCAGTCTTCGAAAAATTTCCACCAATGAGCTTTGAATAAATTATCAAAAAACATTGAAACCGACCTCCGAAGTAACAAAAGAGGGAAGTTTTGCTTCCCTCTTAAACGAGATAAACCTATAGTATTTGCAGTGTTTTTCAGATCATGCCATAACGCTTTAGGGCTGTATTCAGGATCATATTGACCAATTCAGTATGATGGATTCCGACCGCTTCTGCCTCAATAACCAGATCGGAGATCACAGGTGAAAGACCAGGCAGGGGGTTAATTTCCAAAATATAAGGTTTGTTATTGTTATGCATATCCAACCGGAAGTCCACCCGGGCGCAATCCAGGCATTGGGTTACCCTAAAGACTGCCGCGGCCAACCAGTTCAGGTCTTCAACCATGGTTTGGTCCAGGGGTGCAGGGCACATGTAATTGAGGTCTGCTGCCAATGCAGTCTTAAGCCGGTTGGCATAGACTCCGTCTGTGGCAATAAAATCCTTGAGATCCACTTCCATGGGTGGCAGGAAAGTGAGACCGGCTGTGTTTCGTGGGGCATCCTCGTCATCAGGCAAGCGATGGGCAACCGGACCAACCAGGTTTCCCACCATACCCACGGTAACTTCACGCCCTTCAATGAACCGTTCAACCAAAGCTGGTTGCTTGTAGCGACGGATAATCAATCTCAGTTGTTTGCGCAATTCGTATTCATCATGAACAATCGATTCCAGGCTGATGCCCATCCCGGTACCCTCGCGGCTGGGTTTGACGAAGAGCGGAAATTTCATGCCGCCATCCAGTTCTTCATCTTCGCGTTCAAAAGACTGAAAATCAGGTGTTGGCAAGCCGTGCCAGGCTAAAATGCGTTTAGTCATGGGTTTATCTAGCGTTAAAGCCAGGCAAAGTACTTTGGATCCGGTGTAAGGAATCTGCAGTTTTTCCAAAATGGCCGGAATTTGTGCTTCACGTGAATTTCCAAAGTGGCTTTCAGAAATATTGAAGCAAATATCAGGTTTATAACTGCGGAGTGTATTAAAGATGTTCTCGTCTGCTTCAAGAAACTCGGCTTCATGCCCTGCTGACCGGATAGCATCGCGGATGGAGAGTACAGTTGATTCTGAATCCAGATCATCCCATTGATCTTCTGCCATCTCATCAAAATGAGGGGCATTTACTTTCAAATTTGCCAATACCGCTACGCGGAAATTTTTCATCTAATTATCGAATTCTCCTGAACTGTAATTATCGGAAGTGATTATATCTTTTAACTCCAAAGGCAACATAAAAATCCTCTTTAGAAGAGGATTTCGTAAGGTTGTTCTGGGTAAGACTATTAAACGAGGTGACCAAAGCTAATTTGGCAGGCTTGCCTGAAGAATTTCGTTCTCTTCCATTTCTGCCAGTTTGATGCCTTCGTTTTCATTCACTTTTGAAAGCAGGTAAACACCGGCAATGAAGAAAACAATCAGACTGACAATGGAAAGGCGTGAACCTTTCATCAAGGTGCTAACCAATCCAAAGAGGATAGGCCCAATGGTGCCGGCCACCTTTTCGCTGACCGAGAAAAAAGAAAAGAACTCAGCAGACTTACTCTTGGGTACCATACGGCCAAATAAGGAACGGCTGAGGGCTTGTGATCCGCCTTGTACGGTAGCAACCAAAAAACCGAGGAACCAAAAGTGCCATTCCTGGGTCATGAAGTAACCGAAGATCGCAATGATTGCGTAAACCATGATTGAGAGCATGATGGCTTTTTTGGTGCCCATCTTTTTGCCCAACCAACCGAAAAGAATCGCGAAGGGGATGGCTACGAATTGCACCATTAATAATGTGCCAATCACAGTAGTATCGCTGAACTTCAATTCCTTGCCGTAAATTGAGGCCATGAAAATGATTGTCCCAATTCCGTTGTTATAAAGCCAAAAAGCGAGGATAAATTTAAATAACTCCTTGAAATGCTTGATTTCGCTGAAAGTGTGACGCAAACGGCTAAAGGCTACCTGGATCGGTTTGCGGTTTACTTCGCTGCTTTGTACCCGCCGTGGCGGTTCTTTAACCCACAGCATCAATGGAATGGAGAAAACAGCCCACCAAACGGCCACACTGAGGAAGCTTAACCGACTCATCATGGCAGTCTGTTCCGGCGTTTTGGCCGTCATGATCATAACAAGGTTGATTGCTAGCAAAATGCCGCCACCAGCATAGCCCATGGCGTAACCACGGGATGAAACCATATCCTGCTCAGCATCTGTAGCAACGTGCGGTAATAAGGAGTCATAAAAGACGTTCGCGCCTGAAAAACCAATGCCCCCGATGATGTAAAAGAGTACTGCTTGCAGCCATTGACCTTCTTTTACAAGATAAAGCAGTCCGGCGCCAAGGATCCCAAAAGCAGCAAATCTGAAAAGGTTCTTTTTCTTGGTACCGCTGAAGTCGGCCATGGCTCCAAAAACCGGACCCATCAGTGCGACCAGGATCATGTAGATGGCTGTGGTCCACGACCATATAGCGGTCCTTTGGTAATCAGGCAATTGGGCTGCGGCCACATTTGAGAAGTATACCGGCAGAACTGTTGCTGATATGGTGGTGACGAAGGCTGAATTTGCCCAGTCGTAGCTTGTCCAGGCGAAGATAGAGCGTTTATGTTCCCGGGAATTTTCCATGAGACTCCTTAGCGGTTAATGGGGCTAATTATAAATGCTTGAACTCATTTTGGATGGTCAAAATACCGGCATGGAAAATTATTAGCAGCATAGGTTTTCTTTATGAGAAATTCTCATCAAACCAGGGATTAGCTGCTTTTGTATCCACACCCAGGTTCTGATAAAAGGCTTCATGAGCAGCCAAAAATTCATCTTCCCCACGGATAGTCAACAGTTGCCGCTGCGTTTGACGATCGATTTCGTAGGGTCCCAGATAAGCCTTGAAGAATTTGCGAAAAGCGAAAACCGCAGCCTCTTGAGGGTAGGTGCGAATCATCTCTGCCAACTGATAGGAAGACAACTGCCAGACTTCCGTCGGACTGACATCTTCCCGATTTCTCCAGCTGAAGATCCAGGGGTTGATCTTTGAGACCCGACCGATCATCACAGCGTCACAGCCGGTCTGATTTAACATAATCCGAGCCTTTTCAGAGGTTACGATATCGCCATTTCCAATAACTGGTATCGGGAGGATTCTCTTGAGTTCCGCGATTGGCTCCCAGCGCACTTCGCCGGAATAGCCCATTTTTGCAGTCCGGCTATGTAAGGCTACCAGAGCGCAGCCATTCTCAACCGCTACCTCAGCCACCTCACGATAATTGAGCGAGCTCTCATCGATGCCAAGGCGCATTTTGCCAGTCACCGGCACCTTGACCGCAGCTCTAACTGCCCGAAAACATTCTCCAACAAGTTCTGGTGACCGCATCAAGCCGGCACCTGCTCCTCTTGAAAGCACACGATGCGTGGAGCAACCCATGTTAATATCAAAAAAATCAGGCTGAAATTCTGCTTCCATGTTCGCGGCTACCTCTGCCATCCGCGAAGGATCATTATCCAGCAATTGAAAGCCAAAAGGGCGTTCAGCCTGGCGGAATCTCAGGCGATTTACCTGATAATGCTTTTGAACAGAATAATCTAAAGTATTTATAAACTCTGAAACTGAATATGCCGAACCCAATCTGCGCGTTATCCAACGGAAACTGGGGTCCGAAAGCCCGTCCATTGGAGCAAGAACCAGCCTGCCAAAGATGGGGATATTCCCGATAAAAAAATCAGCTTGAGCCTGTTTTGTTACAGGTTCAACAAGTGGAATCGCGTTCATTCTGCAGGTTTTTCGAGGCGTAACGAAGCAAGCTTGCGTGGGCCAAGCGCCAGGCTGACGGTTCCCTCAGAGCTCGAAGTGGCTGCTGTCTCAAGGCTTTCATCCAGTTTCACCAGAGAAACAGCCTTTGTGGCAAATCCAGGTTTGATTGAGACTTGGATGGGGTTCTTACTCTGGTTGTAGCCGCGAACAATCACGCCAGAATTGTCTTCAGCAGTCTTTATAGCCGTCAGGTGGAAGGCAGGATTGTTTACCTGTATCAACGCCGCATGCGATTGCAGAGCACCTGTATGCAAGGTTGTGAGTTCACCCCTCAGGCTGGTTTGGAATCCATAAGCCAATCGCGAAGCTGATTGCCATTCGCCGGCGTGCGGGATCAGGCGGTAGGTGAATTCATAAACCCCTTGCTCCTGGGCTTCTGGGGTTTCGAGTGCCGGGCCGGCATGCCCCTGCCGCACCCAAAGGTCATCGCGTGAAAGCCAACCAACACAGCGTAGCAAGGTGAGCGCCAGCACTGTACTGCCATCGGCATCGGGCAAAGCAGCAACCTCAGGTAAACCCTGGTTAGCCAGCATCAAACCGTGGGATTCATCTGAAACATCAGCGAAGGCCTGCTGGGGTACTTCAGGTCGTGGTTGCTCCCACCATTTCAGATCATGGTCTGGTAGGTTAACTGGGCGCTCAACCACGTCGAAGTGCGAGTCGTAACGGGCGGTTTGGGTTGAAATGTGTGTGGGGAAGCGTACTTCCAGACGATGGTCAAGCGCGCGATTATCAAAACGAACCTGAAAATCCACCACGGGGGCTGATTTTGGCAGGCGGATGATGACTGTCAACGGGCAATCCTCGGTGATTTCCTCACGCGCGTTACGGCTTTCTGTCAGCTGGACAGGCAGCTCAAATTTACATTCAAGGAAGAGCGTATCCTCCAGCTCATTATGAATGAACTCGGCATTGTAGATTTCAGGTGAGAATGACGAATCATTTTCTGGTGGGCAGAAATTGTATTCATCCCCACGATCACCGACGTCAATAAAGTGGTTTAGCCCGTGGTAGGTCTGGCCGTTGCGTTTATCCAGAAGGCTAATACTGCCATCCCAGGCCGGTTCAAGGCTAAGCTTGAACCATTTGTTTTCAATGAACTCGGGGTCTTCTGCGTTATGTGGTGCAGACTCCACCTGGGGTGCAGGGGTAATCCAGTAGGTTTTATAACCTATTGCCGGAACGTCCGCGGCCAGGAAACTGAGATGTGCCTTGGGAAGGCTCATGGATTTGACCCGCAACCGGTCATCAACGTCTTTACACGTGACTAGAGTCATGATCTCAACGAAGGCTTTCATTAAGCTGTCGTGGTCAGGGTTGACAACGGAGGAGAAGTCAGCCTCAATGCAAGGCAGGCCATCTTCTTCAGTAAGCCGGGCGTCCACCAATTGTTCGTTGTTGCGCCCTTCGCTGGAAGCAGAAGATAAGAGGGTCTGCAGTTCAGAGACCTTGATGAGATTGGATTCTTTGATTGTGGCAGGCTCGAGCGTGGCCAGGCATGGTACTTGGTTGCCCAGGGCATCTTTGACTACCAGCCACTCAGCACCCATTGGCAAATCCACCGTGATATCCACGCTATCAGTAACAGTCACGGGCGCGGCATTGAAGACTGTGACCGCAGCATAAGCGTCCTGGTTGATCTCAGAAGGCTTGGTGTTGACCTTTTCGGTCAAGGTGCGCAGCGCTTGGGCGGTCAACTCTTCGCCAATCTGGTCCACCTGGTCGAAACGGGAGCCCATGTCAGCATGGGTTTCGTCGATTGAACAGCCGCAAATGGAATCATGCGGATGGTTGCTGATGAGCAATTTCCAGGCCTGTTTCACAAGCGCAGAGGGGTTCCAGATGCGCGGGGAAGCCAAGAAACCTTGAAGCGGGGTGAAGGCATTAGCACCACGTTCGGTTATTTCAGCCCAGGTGCTGAAGGGCTCAACCCAGCGTTCAAGCACAGTCTGGCTGAACCAGTTGCGCTGTTTGATCCACATACGGGCTGAATCTACGCCCGGAAGCATATGTGCTTTTTTGGGGTCGCGCAGTTCACCTGAAACGAGCACAGCGCTCAAATCACCCGTTTTTACCAGTTGCTCCACCTGTTCGAAGTACTTGGGTAGAGTGGAGTGCACAGCCTTGCGATTGGCTGATTTTTCGTTGTAGTAGGCAATAGCCTTGGGGGTAAGCGGGCGCGCTTCGTAATGGTCGGTGCCACGCATCATCAGGAAATGCTCGCTCTGGTTGAAAGGTTCCAAACGGTCTACCCTTGAGTCGAGCAGCGCTTTAGAAGCGTCCAGGTCGGCCATTGGCCAATCAGCAATATCTCCATAGCCAAAATAGAGATGAGCAAGCAGCACCTTGCTGCCGTCAGGCGCTTGCCACTCAAGCAGGGTGGGCATATTTTCACGCACACCCCTCCAGAGGCAGGCTTTGTCAATGCTGAAACCATTTAGAATCTGCGGCATCTGAGAAATGTGGCCAAAGGGGTCAGGAAGATAACCGATCATCATGCGAGTTCCGTAATCTGCACAGATGGATTTTCCAAGCAAAAGATTGCGGATGGTAGCCTCCGGTGACACCAGGAACTCATCCGGAAGAATATACCAGGGACCAATCAGGATGCGGCCTTCTTGGATGTAAGCACGCAAACGGGCGGCATTTTCAGGGCGCATCTGCAGGTAGTCCTCAAGGACGATGGTTTGGCCGTCCAGCATGAAGTGCTTGTATTCCGGGTCCGTATCGAGGATTTCGAGCACGTTGTCTACTAAATGGACGAGACGCAGGCGGAATTGCTGGAAGGTACGATACCATTCACGGTCCCAATGGGTGTGAGAAATAATGTGTAAAGTCTGCATGCATACTCCTTGAGGGCATATTTGCCGGGCTTAATTATGCCATAGGACCTGCTTTGAATACTGGTTTTGGCTATCGCGATCGAAAAGGGCCCTTTGGGTTAAATGTTTTACCTTGGCTATCTTTTTGCATATTCTGGTTAATATCCCATGATCTTTGAGATTCCCAGCAGTGGGAAGTTGGCTTGTATTGCCTGCTGAAGCGCCTTTGTTCAAGCTTCGCACACTAACCACCCTTCACCCCCGCTGCGCGGACCCAGCCCACGCCCTCCGGGCTCGGCACGCAAGCAGTCCTCCAAAGGAGGGCTAACGAACTATTAATCCTATTTCTATAGGTTTGCCATTTATTTCAAGTTGGGAAAATGGCATGATTTTTGGGCTTCCCAGTGGGGGGAAGCTGGCACGTAATGCCTGATGAGCAACTGTGTCTGATGTCAAGGACTAATCAGGTAGATTGCCATCT